>JBCCFC010000008.1:0-30514 GCA_039029935.1 Chloroflexota bacterium | reverse complement strand
CTCACTATCATCTTGCGATGTGAGGCTAGCGCGGAGGCAGCAGTTGTGGTCATTGTTGAGCAGTCTACAGAGTCAGAATTCGTCTATCTGCCGATTGTTACACGATAAAATCAGCTTGTCAGCCAGTCAGCGTGTCAGCTAGTATACTGAGGTGCTGAAATGCTGAAGTGCTGAAAACTTTTTTCATCCAAATTTAAAAGGAGGTCAATATGCCAAGAGATAGTCCATTGGCATAGGGGACGAGTCTGTTGAATAAATCGCAGAGAGCGCAGAGATTTTTATCGAGAAGTATAAAATTGTGGAGTTAGGCAGTCTCTACTGCCGACACTCCTGTGTATGACCCACGCTAGAGCGTACCCACTTCACAATTTTTTTAAGAAAGAGTCGTCTGCATTCGTGCCATTGCATTTTTTCAACATCGTCCTACCATGCTTTGTCTCGTCAATCTATGTCTATCCGTAGTACTTGCCGGTCTGGGATAGTCTTCGGGCGAGTGACAAAGTATCAAGTGCATTGTGTTCTCTTCATAAGTCGATAGAAGTTCGGCTTCTGCCAAAAGCCGAACTTCTATCAAACTGCGTGAGCAGATACAACACAGTCAACAATCAATATAGTATAAGGAGTATTTCAGTATGAATACATATGAGCATCCACAAAACGATGCTAGGCAGTGGGCTAACCAGTGGGCTGGGCCAATGCAAAAGAAACGTGGTCCCATCAGTCCCGTCCTGTTAGTCGCCCTGTCGCTGCTGTTGGCGATGGGCATGAATGTCTTCAACCCCTCTACTCTTCTCGCCCAAGGCGGGTTGGAACGCTGGGAGGGGCTTGTCACGGATCGGTTGGGTAATCCGCTGGACGCCACAGTTCGCATTAACGGTGAAACGGTTCAGGCAAACGCTGATGGTACATTTTCGATTGATGTCCGTCGTGCTGACGATAAACGCTATTTGATCCACGCCGAAAAGTTGGGCTATGTCCCCTTTTCGCAGGTGCATATCGGTGTGCTGATCGAACCACAGGGACTGCACATCCAGCTCGCAGAGGCCAAACGCATTGACCTCACGGCTGTCGATGTCGCGGACGTGGTTACGCTAGAAAGTGCTCAGGAATCGGGAGCACGGATTGAGATCAATGTCAACGATCTGGTTGATGTTCGAGGCAACCCAGCAACCCGTCCCCTGCAACTGCTCATGTACAGCTATGACATTGCCCAAGAGGCGATGGTGGGCGATATGAGTGGCATCAACACAAATGGTGAGTTGGTGGCCTTGGAAAGCTATGGGGCGTTCTATGCCGAGTTTATCGACGCTGAGGGCAATATCTATAATCTGGCCGAGAATGCGACCGCCCGCATTTCCATTCCCCTTCCTGAGGATGTGGACCCAGTACCGACGATTCCGCTCTGGTCCTATGATACCGAGCGTGGCCTTTGGATTGAGGAGGGCGAGGCCAGCTTAGAGGAGGATGGCCGCTATGTGGGCGAAGTCAGCCATTTCTCTGTGTGGAATTTTGATGTTCAAAAACGGCAACCTGCCTGTATCCAGATCACCATTGACCCAACCTATCTACCCTTCCATACCCCCATTCTGGTCAAAGCGGTGTTGCTGTCACCCACGCGGGTACGCAACCTCAGTTTGACAGATATCAATAATGTGCTGATCAACTTACCCGCCCATACCAATGTTGAATTCTATCGGCCACCGACCGCACCAACGCCCTTTGCAACCGTCAATACAGGCGCACCTTGGGGAGGCACAGGCGTTCCCGCAGAGCCATACGATGTCTGTAATGGCACATTACACATCGACGAGTCTTCGACCAATGGCGTTCTTCAGGGCATCAAGTTCCATGATACGAATGGCAATGGTGTCCGTGACCCCGGCGAGCCAGGGTTGCAAGGATGGACCATTGTCGCAACGCATGCAGATGGTACGGTCCACACGACTGTTACGGGGTTGGATGGTATATATGAGTTTGCGGGCATGACGCCCGGCGACTACCGTGTACGCGAAGAGTGGCAAGCTGGCTGGGTGCAGACCTATCCAGAGGATGTCTTTTACGCCGTCTCCTTGGCGGCTGGCGAAACGGTTGAGGACATCGACTTTGGCAACACAATTGCCTGTGAAAACCCAGAGACCGATAGCTGTTTAGCAGGCGTCAACGACGATTTTGACCTGAGCAATGGCATTGAGTCATCCACACCCAGCGCAGCCTTCCTCGCAGAAGCCGCAGCACTCGGTCGCTCAGTGACGACACAGTTTGATGTCACCATCACCGACCGCGACTTTCTGCATACCTTTGGCGCATCGGATACGGATACCTGTCTGTCGGGTGACTGTCTGATTACGGGTGCTGAGTTTGTGACTCGAGTCAAAGCGGGTCCAAGTTTCCTCTCCAACAACGACACCATCGGCTTTAAGCAAAACGGTGTGCTGCTTTGGCATGGACGCATCAGCAATTTGGTATCCGGATGGGGGTCGGGTAGTGTTGCGACTATCTCACTCGATCTTGCCAATCTGCCGCCTAGCGGTACCTACATGACCAACATTCTGGCCGCATTGCAGGATGGTGACTTGGATGTCTTTGTCACCGATGACACTTCAGTTGACTTCATGGAACTGCATGTCGAGAAGTGTTGCGGGGAGGCGTGTGTGGAACCGCCCGCGGATATGGTCGCTTGGTGGCCTTTGGATGAAACAACGGGGATAACCTCGGCCGACATTGCTGGATTCCCGGATGACGGGACACATATCAACAACCCAACCCCGAATGCTGGCATGGTAGATGGTGCATTGTCCTTTGGTGAAAGCTATGTTGAAGTACCTAGCTCGCCGGAACTGAACGTGGGCGAAGGAAACCTTACAATTGATGCATGGGTGCGTATCACGGATACCGTTGGCGTGGAAATCATTGTCGATAAACGCTATGAAGATGGCATATCCAACACGCAAGGATACTCACTCTATCTTGTTGACGGCCAAGTCGCATTTCAACTGGCAAACGGCAATGGGACATGGTTTTGTCAAAATAATGTGGCCTCTTCCTGCTCGAACTATGGCTCTGGCGTCTTTGTCAATGATGGCAAATGGCATTTTATTGCCGTCACTGTGGATAGAAATGACCCGAATGGCGGTAAGTTCTATGTGGACGGCGTACCTGTCGCGGACTTCAATCCACTCGTTCGCACAGGTTCGCTGGATAATGACAGCCCACTGCGCATCGGCAGTCGATCCTCCTACGCATCGGCGTCGGACCGTTTCTATTTCAATGGCGATATTGATGAGGTTGAACTCTTCAAGCGTGCTTTGAGTGAGGATGAGATTAAAGCGATTTTCGACGCTGGCAGTGCGGGCAAATGTAAATGCCTTGAGGAGGAGCTTGTTTTTATAGCGGGCGAAGCAGATGACTTTGCTGCGCCGAGTGAGCCAGCGACACCCAGCAATGGTGTACAAATTTATCTGGATCGGTTCAATGCGTCCCTGCGAGACTTTGACGATTCCGTCAGCAATCAGCATCTTGTCCACACCTTCACAGATTTTCTGCCAGAAGTTGGCCTCTCTGAAATCTGTAGCGCGACATTGGAAATTCGCGTCCGACCGGACAGCGAACTTGTGCATAACGATACCATTGCCGTGCAATTTACCGATGAGCATGGGCAACTGCTGGCGGCTCAAACGCGATATTTTGGCACAGGCAACCCAAAGACAGGTCTGTTCAACTATCAGTGGGGTAGCAGTGGGCAGCAAGCGGAAACGATAACCTTTGACCTTGGGGCCTTCCCCATTGCACCCGAAGATGGTGGCGGCACGGTGAGTCTCTTGGGGTTGATGAACTTGCTTGGATATATGGATGTGTCTGTGCAAGATGACACAGGCGTGGATTATATCAAATTAACCGTGCATACTTGTTGTCCGAAAGAAAATGGACCAGACTTGACCATAACCAAAGAGCATCAAGACCCATTTGTGTATGGACAAAATGGTACATACTCAATGATAGTCGATAATGCAGGCGACATAACGGCATCGGGGCCACTTGTTGTCAAAGACCTGCTGCCTGCTGGCATGACCTTTGTCTCTGCTGCTCCTGGCCCTTGGAGCTGCTCGGTAGACCCGACGGCTGTCCGACAAACAGTCACCTGTATCCATCCGGGGCCGTTGACTACCATGACCAGCGCACCACCAATCACGCTTGAGGTTGCACTGGGTTCTGTATCTGACTTTCATGGCCCACCGGGGAGCGTCACCAATTGTGCCTATGTGACGATGGATGGCGATGTCAATCGAGCGAATGATGCAAGCTGTGATACTGCGTCCATTGAGGGCAGCGGTGATCTGTATGGCTCGAAGTTTGAAGACCGCAATGGCAATGGGGTGAGGGACCCGGGCGAGCCAGGATTGGCTGGCTGGACCATTATGCTCGTCACCGCAACGGGTGAAATCATTCGCTCGACGACAACAGACGCCGATGGTAACTATGAGTTCATCGGTGTGCCTGTGGGTGTGTACACCGTCCTTGAAATCATTCAGCCGGGTTGGACACAGAGCCATCCATTGGCATTTGCGCATGAAGTCGTGGTCACGGATGGCGGTGTCATCACAGGCATCGACTTTGGCAACATGCATCAAAGCGATGAATGGTGTCATGTGGGGTGGGATATCAATGCGTTCAACAATGACGTGAACCAGGTTGAAATGGGCATGACGATCCACAATAATTCCGGCATCAGTGCAGATTACGATGTCGCTGTGGTTGGCTCACCGGGCTTCACCATCAATGGCTATTATACTGATCCCACCACACCAAGTGTGCCTAATGGTAGTAGCAAATATGTCAAGGTCTTCATGTCACCGTTGCCCACCTTCACAGGACCCAGCGGCATGTATACTGTGATTGTCACCAACCAAGCCACAGGCCACAGCTTTAGCTGTTCAGCGCAGTTATGGCAGAGCGATCTGCTGCAGGTGACACCTTGGGATAATGTGCTGATTCATCACTTGATCGCACAAGAGCCACAAGAAGTGGTCTTTGAGTTGTTCAACCCGGGGGATGAAGATTTGCTTGTTTCCGTTGAAATCATGGACATGTTTGGTTTGCCTGGGCAGGAAATGCAACTCATTCAGTTCAACGGACTGCCGCCGGGGGAACCTGTCCGCCAAACAATCTTTATTCCTGCGGGTGAAACTATGGCGTTGCCTGTGCAGGTGGAGCTGATAGAGCCAATTCCGTTGGCAGCTGGTGATGTCATTCTCTTGGTCGATGTGGACAATGATGGCGAGACAGATGTGGCGTCTTCGGTTATCATACAGGCGGTTGAACAGGAGAGCGAAGAGACCATCGTCTCCATTATGCCAGTAAGCGGCACAGTAAGTGGCACAGTAAGTGGCACAGTTAGCGTCTCAGACCAGTACACGGTCAATGTGCAGATTGACAATGTAACCGATCTCTACGGTTTTCAGTTTGAAATCGCCTTTGACCCAGCATTGGTCGATGTGGTTGACGCCTTGGACTTTTTGCCCGGCGTCCAAATTTCGCCTGGTAACTTCTTGCCACCAGAGGTGACGATCCAAAATATTGTCGATATGGACGCTGGGCTTATCAACTTTGCCATATCATTGGAAGGTGTACAGCCTGGTGTCAGCGGTAGTGGTGTGCTGGCGCAGATTGTCTTTGAAGGCAAAACACCGGGTGAAATGCCGATTACGTTGAACAACGTTGTCCTCTCTGACCCAGACTCAGTAAGTATTCCACATACAACCCGCAACGGGCAACTGACAGTTGAAGGGAATGGCCTCGATATTCAAGGACATGCCACCCTTGAACGGTGGGATGGCAACGTGGTACTTTGTGTCAATGAATACTGTGTCGAAGCATGGTTAGACGACGGCTATTACGAGCTAAACGATGTACCAACCGAAGGCACGGTCATCGCTTCTTATGATGAGGGCTATCTGCGTGCATACTATGACTATGCTGGCGAAACGGGCGATGTGCTAACGTTGCCAGATGTTACTCTATTGGGCGGTGATGTCAATCATGATGAGATCATCGACATTGTTGATGCTGTTCTCATGGGGTTGGCGTGGAACAGTACACCACGCGACCCGCACTGGAATCGAAACGCAGACATCAATGCGGATGGTGTTGTCAATATTCAAGACCGCGTGGCTGTGGCCTTCAACTGGCAGCAAACCTCACCCCACTCCTGGGGCGATGTGCTTGCCAGTGGACAGCCGCTGCTTAGTCTGGCCTTGAATCAATTAGACCTGATTGATTCAGTACCACTAAACAGTAGTAATGCTACCGCCGCCCAACTCACGCTCTCACCGACACTGGCAACCATCAATGGCTTAGGCAGAACGACCGAGCTTGATATTATTGTCGAAGAGGTCACAAACCTCTATGGATTTAGCACTGTCCTGCACTTTGACCCAGCCCATGTCCAAGTCAAAGATGCCAACCCGCTTGAAGCGGGTGTACAGATTCGTGTTGGCAGCTTCTTGGATGCGGTAAACCAGCAGGTGATCGTTAATCGTGTGGATAATGGGGCGGGTACAATCGAACTCGCTGTCACCCAGACCCACCCCGCCACCAGCAAACAGGGCAGTGGGGTCTTGGGAACCATCGAGTTGGAAGGCATTGCCCATGGCGAAAGTCCTGTGACCTTTGATCACAGTCAGCTTGTCGATGATAATGCCACCGCCTTCTCTGTCGCAGAGATAGGGGATACGCAGATTCATATTGGGCCGTACCAGTTGTTTTTGCCGATGATTAGCCGATAAAGCCGACCTCAGAAGTTCGATAATTTGGTGCATGTTGCTCTTTTTATTTTGCACAGAAAATTCTTATCGATTAGGCGTATGTAGCATGTAAAAATAAATGGAGTACTAAAAAAGGGGTTGATATCAGAGATGATATCAACCCCTTTGTATTGTATAAAGCTAAATAGGCAATAAAGCTGTCTTGCAAGGACAATGACTACTAATACTCTGCTCTATGTCTGAAGACTTCTCGCTCCCGTATGACAACCCCAATTTCCTCAAGTCTATCCGCAATGATTTCGGAAATATCAGATTCAAAATCCCACACACGGAGTTGATCGGCAACAAAGAATTCAACATACCAAACGGTCCCATATTTAAATGAGTAGTAAACTTTGGGTTCGAAATCTTCTCCGCGTAATCTATTCGGGAATTCTTCTACGGTTCGTTGGAGAACGGCCTTGATTAAATGACGCTTGATGCCTGTGTTTTCGATGGGGACTTCGACGACAACAGGTGCCCCACCAATCGCCGAGTGATGGATTAGCACCTCATCCACTACCTGCATTGCCGGAATGATGATTTGCTCTAAATCTGGTGTTTCCAAGATCAAGGCACTACTTGAGATTTCCTTAACCTCACCAAAGTGGTCGCCAATTGTCACAATGTCGCCAGGTTTAAAATTTTGGTCAAAGGCAATGCGCCCCTGCGAGAGCCATTGCTCGATGAGCGCGGTGAATGCAAAGGAAGCCGTTGTACCGATGAGGCTAGCAAAAATGATGATGATGGAGGTGTCCAACCCACTGAGCCAGACAATGCCGATAAGTCCAGCGGCAACGATCAGTATCCACACAAAATCAGCATAGATACGAGCTCGTGGTGATCGGCTGCGCAGAACGGCACGTAAAATGCGTCGCAGGATAAAGGCAATGATCAGCGTGACGAGGCCAAGCCCCGCAATAATTGAAATTTGTTCAATATTTGTTGGCATACGAAATTCAAACTCTCCTATCTGTATGCAAAGAAAGTAACCGATTGAGTAAGTAGACACACCAGAGTATACTGCACAAACATGGGGTAAACATGGGATTAAGATTCCTAACTGAGGCACAATTGGGATTCAGCGGTGATAGGTCAGCCTTTGGTCTTACCTGTGACTAAACACTGGCCTACCGAACACTGGCCCACCGAACACTGGCCCACCGAACACTAGCCTACTGTTCAACCGCACCAATATCACAAGTACCATTGACTGGGCGCGCCACCCCACGTTGGTCCACGCTCAGACAGTTGGCATTGTTACCATTATCAATGGCCGTGCTACCCGCGCCGGGCAGCATGGTGAAGATGTTACCACCATTGTCTTGCAACGGCCCTAAGTTTGGATCGCCCGTGTACGTTTGCGAACAGGAACCATCCTCAATTAGCACCTTTTGGACCGTACCAAACGTTCCCCCTGAACCATGAAGACAGTCCCCACCAGCACTACTTGGGTGATTGGCGATGATGGTATTGTAGAGGTGGGCCGTACCTCGGTTATAGAGACCGCCAGCATTGGGTTGTAACGACTTATTATCGGAGATTGTCGTGTTTTTGAGTGTCAGCGTAACACTAGGACTACCCGACGAAACACCACCGCCCTGTTTTGTGCTGGTGTTATTGTAGATAGTGCTATTCTGAATGGTGAACGAGCCTGTGTTCAGCGAGACACCACCACCACGATTGCCAGATGTGTTATTCGCAATGGTGGAGCTATCAATGGTGGCTGACGTTGTTCCTTGGATATAGAGGCCACCACCGCTGCCACCAGTTGAATTGTTGCTCACGGTTGAGGCATATAGATAGAAGACACCCCCTCTGACATTCAGTCCTTGTGCACCGCTGCCTGTGATTGTACTATACCGGACAGTTAAGTCGCCTAATGAGTAGATACCATTGCCAGCATTGTTTTGAATGGCGCTGTTTTTGATTGTGACGACCGCCCCTGCGCTGATATCGACACCACGCTGACCGCTATTCGCAATCGTCAGGCCATCCAGCGTGACAGTGCCTGCAAGTATGGCAAACACATCGGCTGGCGTGTTGTTGCCACTGATCACCACTGGCACTGTACCGCTAATTGTCAGATCATTGGTCAGGGTGAAGCCATCGGAGAGGGTAATCGTCTGACCAGAGATACTCGCATCAAACGTGATCGTGTCACCCGCATTGGCACATGCAATCGCCTCTCGCAGTGTATTCTGCCCCGCACTATAAATATAGTCATCGGTATCGGCGGTGCTATCAACAATGAGGCTGCTGCCAGAACAAGGGATGACAACGCTAAAGCTCTGCTCTGGTGCAAAGGTCGAGCCCGCATAGCCAGAATCGACCGCTTGGACACTCCAATAGTATGTGCCTGATGTATTCAGGTTGAGCGTTGTACTGAGGCGTGTGCCTGCATTACCCATTGCCGTGATTTGGCGCGCACCCGCTGCCGTTGACATCGACGGCCTGATCTCGTTGCCACCAGATGTTGTGCCCACACGCACATTATAGGTCAACATGTTGGCCGATGTTTCGGTATCGCTGCCCGCTGTCCATGTGAGTGTGACCGTGCTGCCCGACACTACAGAGGTAAGTCCGCTCGGTGCAGTCGGTGCGTTATTGGCTGGTGTAGAGCCTAACCAGACGGTGTTTAGGCCATTCTGATTACTGCTGACGAGTGCATCCAAATCACCATCCCCGTCCAAATCACCGAAATCAACATCTGTGTGCTGTGAGTTCCCATCGTTATCATTATATTCTGTATACGCTGTGAAGTTTCCAGCACCATCATTGGTCCACACCTGATCCTCAGCAGTTCCTCGCAAAACAATGGCATCCAAATCACCATCACCATCGGTGTCGCCCAACATGGCCCGTTTAAACTCGCCGCTACCGATAAATGAACCATTGTCTGTAAAGCTGGCATTGCCATCGTTCAACCAGACCTGCCCACCGACAGATGTGCTGGCAAAGATATCCAGATCGCCATCCCCATCCAAATCACCCAACATTGCATCGTAGTGTTGGGGGGGACCAATGCTTTGCAACAGTGCAAACGTGCCAGTGCCGTCATTGCGCCAGACCTTGCTACCCGTTGTATCAGCCACAATGACATCCAAATCACCATCGTTGTCTAAATCGCCTAGCTCCACATCATTTGAGAATGAACTGACATATGTCTGCTGGCTACTTGTCCAATTACCACCACCATCGTTGAAGAAGACAAAGTTGCCCTGACCCGCATCGCGTGTGCTGTAGAAAATATCCAAGTCGCCATCGTTGTCAAGGTCGCCAACTTCAACGCCATAGGTTGTGATGCCGGGTGGGAGTCGACCGCTATCGGCAAAGACACCTGTGCCATCATTCAACCAGATGTTGTCTGTTTTCGGTGGGTTCGTCGCATGACTGACCACGAGATCGAGGTCGCCATCCCCATCCAAATCACCGACATCGACATTGTTCGGGTATGAAACACCCAATGCCTGTCCACTATCCGTAAAGGTTCCATCGCCATTATTGAGCCATACCGTATTGGAGAGCGTGTCATTACCAAGAAACGCATCAAAATCACCATCGCCGTCAAAGTCACCCAACTTCATACCCAGCGTGTTCTCGTTACCAAAACCCGTGCCCAGCGTAAATGTGCCGGGTGGGATAACCGTGACCGTGATTGCGCTTGTGTTGTTGCTCACATCCGCATCGGTGTGTGTGAAGTTAATGATTGCCGTATTGGTCAACATGCCTGTGGCAGTGGGGCTTAGTGTCCCTGTGATGCGTATCAAACCGCTTGTGCCGGGCGTCATGTCTGCCACTTGCCAGACATAGTTGGGCGCAACCCCGATATTGGTCACAGCCAATCCGCTGCTGCTGATAGAGATATTGGTGACAATCGCGGGTACACTATCTGTGATGACGACACCTGTTGCTGTGCCGATCCCGATGTTGCTAAATGCCAATGTGTAGGTGATGGCTTCACTCGCCGCTGCACTCGCCGGATAGACGGATTTGACCATCACCAAATCGGAAGTGACTGGATAGGCCAATCCAAAGAATTGACCATTTGCCAAGTTGACGCCGCTAAAGGTGACAACATTGCCATTGACCGTTGCACCTGTGGTGGCGGTGGCATCGTTCAAAGTCGCATCCGCACTATCGGTCAACAGCGCAAAGCCAGCCGTATTTGCCAAGTCAACGCCCAACGGTGTCACCAAGCCTGTCAAGTCAAAGCTGATATCGACTGTACCGACATCACCCGTCTCTTGCACTTTCCACACACGCAACACCCGCAAGTCATAGCTGCTTGGGGCATCTGTCGAGCCTGTACCTGTGCTGCCATTGTCGTTGCCCCAGAGCAGGAACGCACCATCCACCATGCCACCAGCAACCGTGCCCGTCATGGTCACGATGTCATCCGTACTCGTGCTGCTGGATGTGGTCTGTGTGAAGGCACTGTCGGCGTCGATGCCAATGCCAGCGACATCATTGTTGTAAGGAGCGTTGGCGGTTGCATCCCAGATGACATTGCCATCACTATTGAGGTAATTGGTGTTGCTCAGGCTTACCCCATATTTGAGCGAGAAATAGCTCTCGACCTGTTGTCGCTCGGTAGCGGTTAAGGCACGGTGATAGACCACGATTTCAGCAATATCACCGTTCCAATAGGAGCCATTGGTGTTGCGATTGGTTCCCAGCCGATAGGCATCGACCCCGCCATTAAAGCTGCGTGTGCCTGTTGACTGTTGTATGCCATCAAGATAGGTTTCAATTGCGCCAGCGGTTTGGATAAAGCCACGCATCTGAGGGGCTGTTGTCAATGTACCCGCACAGATAGGGCTTAACAGCGAGCCACCTGTGTCTGAGCCAAAGAAGCGTATTTCACCCGCACATCCCTGCGCACCACCACCTGCCTCAATTTGCAGACTGCTGTTGACAAATTGGCTGGTGGCGGTATTAAAGATAGACTGATACTCTCCCGCACTGCCTGTGGCATGTTGGGTCATCACAAAGATGCTATAGTCCGTGTTGACACTGATACGGTTCGTGCCAATCCAATCATCACTACCATCAAAACGGACCACTGACTGACCATTAATGTCACTTGCCCTAGCACGGAAGGTTGGTTGCTTCGAGGCCGTTGCTTGGCTCACATGATAGTCGTTGCCAGAGCGGTCTTCCCACGTGGCAATAGCACCACCGTCGGTTGTGTTGTCTGGCCCATCATTGGCTTTGAGCCAGAGGTCGAGATCTTTTCGTACCCCACCCGGGGCATACAAGGTGGCAGGGTAGCCCAGACTAAAGAACTGACCGTTGTTGAGATTGACCCCGCTAAAGGTGACGACATTGCCACTAACCGTTGCCCCTATCGTAGCGGTCGCATCGCTGAATGTTGTGTCGCTATCGGTCAACAGCGCAAATCCTGTCGGGTCATCCAACGTGATACTCAGGAGAACAACCAATCCCGTCAAATCAAAGCTGATATCGACCGTGCCAACATCGCCTGTCTCTTGGACTTTCCACACGCGTAGGAGCCGCTGGTTATGGCTGGCTGGCACATCGGTCGACGCGGTCGCGGTAATGGCGTTGTCGTTGCCCCAGAGCAGTAATTCGCCATCGGCCATGCCACCCGCCACTGTGCCTGTGATGGTGACAAGTCCGTCGTGGCTCGTACTGCCCGATGCAAGTTGCGTGAGCGCGCTGCCATTGTCGATACCCCACTATGTTTGCAGATTTAGTTATGCGAAGGAGAAAAGGCGTCCAAACAAGACGCGGAGTTGGAGTTTGCAAATTGTGTAAGGGGAAGAAAAGGTGTGAATATTCAAGCAGAGGATTGTCACTATCTTTGCGGTTTTGTCTGGTCATTCCTGTGAAGACAGGAATGACCAAAACAGTCAACTATTTAGCTTACAAGGTAATTATCCTTATGGTCCATCATTGAGCCAGACCTTATTCGCCCCATTATTGGCAACAAAAATGTCCAAGAACCCATCACCGTTGAAATCACCGATAGCTGCATCCCAACTGTTGGCATTATTAAAGACCTGTCCGCTGTCGATGAATGACCCTGTGCCGTCGTTGATCCAAAGAATATTGGTTCCTTGGTTGGCAACAAAGGCATCCAACGCACCATCGCCATTCATATCTGCTAGAATGACTGTGTAGCTGGTGTTGGAGCCTAACGATTGGCCGCTATCAGTAAAGACACCCGCCCCATTGTTTAGCCAGACAACATTGACACTGCCAGCCCCCGCCCTGGCGACAAAGGCATCCAAATCGCCATCGCCATCCAAGTCACCTAGCTCGACATCGCGACTGCTGCCACCAGTCGGGATTGTGCCTGCCGTGAATGCGCCCGTGCCATCATTGATCCACAGAGTATCGTCTCTGTTGTTACCGTTATTGCTGTTTGCGATCATCGCATCAATATCACCATCACCATCAACATCACCTACATCCATCGCCCAGACCATCGTCGCCTCTGTATTGTTGGGGCTTTGACTAAAGTTACCCGCACCGTCATTTATCCACACAACATTGCGTTCATTTGTATTAGACAGGTTGTTATCCCAATGCGCAACAAAGGCATCAAGGTCGCCATCACCATCCATATCCGCCAATTTGACATCCACGCTGTCGTTGGCTGGTGATGCGCCAGGCAGCGACACATTTTGACCACTGTCCGTAAAGCCGCCACTGCCATCATTGATCCAAATCTTGTCCGGATCGCGCCAGTTGCTGGCAAAGACATCGAGATCACCGTCACCGTCAATATCACCAAAATCAGTGTTATAGGTGTTGATTGAACCACTACCCAGCGTATGGACGGCTGAACCACTGTGGGTGAATGTCCCTGCACCATCATTGAGCCACACCTTGTCGGCTGCGTTATAGTTGCCGACAAAGGCATCTACGTCACCATCGCCATCAAAGTCAGCGACCACGACATCGAAACTGTTGCTATTGCCCAACGACTGTCCGCTGTCGGTAAAGGTTGGCATAACAATCGGTGCTAGGTCAGATTCATAGGACCCGATATCACAAGAGCCATCACTACGTGCCTCGCCACGCTGGTCTGTTGCTAGACAGGTTGCGTTGTCGCCCGCGTTCTGCGCTGGGCTACCCGAACCGAGAGCCATTGTTGGTGTTTTGCCACCATTGTTTTGTAGCGGACCAAGATTTGGATCGCCTGTCTTGAAACCAGTCAAGGTCGTACCAGTGTTACAAGAACCGTCTTCGATGAGATTATTGATATTGGCAATGATGGTTCCTGTGCTGTCGTTAAAACATTGGTTCGTTGATGGACCCGCTTGGTCGGCAATGAGCGTATTATACAGATATAACGTCGCCTGATTGCGAATGTCCGACGCCGCACCAGCGAAGGCTCGCGTATTTCCAGCCAGTGTTGTATTGATCACAGTCATTGTATCGCGATTATAAAGTGCCGCATTGGTCGCCGTGTTATTGACAAATGTACTATTTTGGATTAACGCCGTACCACCCGTATGATTCCAAATCGCACCAACACCAGCACCAGATGCAGTCGTTTGATTCCCATCGAAGGTGGACTGATTGACCGTTAATATACCTTCGTTGAAAATAGCACCACCTTGAAGAGCCAGAAGCGCACTGACCGTCGGAATTGCATTGCCTGCACGACCATTGATAAGGGTCAGACTATCCAATGTAAAGTTTGTGCCACTACTCACCCAGAAGATGCGCGTGGCATTATTACCACTCAGCGTAATTGGCACAGAGCCGCTGATAATCAAGTCTTTTGTAATTTCGAGCTGATCAACGAGTGTAATGGTTGTCCCCGTGATGGCTGCATCAAATGTGATGGTATCGCCTGATGCCGCACAAGCCACCGCCTCGCGCAGCGTGTTTTGACTCGCAAGGTAATTGCCATCATCTACATCACCAGTGTTGTCCACATGAATACTACAAACATCCACGCCGATCTCATCTGTGTTGTTTGTCGTGTTGTTCTCGGTTGCCGTTGTTGCAATGGTCACTGTATTTGTATATGTGCCAGGCACCAACGAGGCATCCATTTGTCCTGCCAGAACGATAGAACCGCTTGCCCCGGGTGCAAGGTCTGAAACGCTCCACACATAGTTCATACCACTGCCAGTGTTTGCTAATGCAGGATCGCTACCTGTCACACTAGCCCCCGTCAGGTTAAACGGCACACTGTCCACAATGCTGACACCTGTCGCGATCTCTAACCCTGTATTGGTATAGGCGATAGTATAGGTCAGCGTTTGCCCAGACTTGACCGCGTTGATGCCGATAGCCACATCGGCCACTGGCGTTGTACGACAGACATGCTCAATTGTCTCGGCAAAGAGATTTGCCCAGAATCTATCTTCATCGGTACTGATGCCTCCACCCCCTGTGATATCGCCTATGCTTGTAAAGTAGTCCACATCCGCCACAACGATATCATCGGAGACAGGCTCATGGATAATCGTGGGGTTGCCAGCATTATCCTGTGCAAGGATGGTTGCGCTGCCGATTGAATTTAGATAACCACGGACGGCACCGCCTTGCTGAATCGCGGTCATCGTGCCAAATGGTCCACTAAAGAATGGATGTGTCGGTGTGATCGGTGTGGTTGGGTTCGAGCTACCCGTGACAGAGGTGATGCCCCAACGATTACACGTTTCTTGACCCGATGGACTACAACTCACGATACCCACACCGCCACTGAGCGACCAGCCATAGAGTGCGTCTAATTCTGCGGTTGTAAACGGAATGTATGAGCCGTTGCCCGGTTCAAATGAACCCATAAAGAAGGCATCACACTGCGTGAGACCCGCTCCTGTCATCGATCCCGATGTCGCAAAGTCATCAACAATGGTGATAGAGATTGGTTTTGTGCCAGCGATGCCAAAGTTGGCTGTTGAAAGCAACTTTGCCCGCGACCCAGACATGAGCGACCCATTCAATGTATAACCACTGTCACCACTCGGCATTCTGGCTGTGCTGACAGAACAGAGCGTGATGCCTGTGACAGAGGCTGGGCAGGCACTGGCGACACCTGGATAGGCCAAGCTAAAGAACTGGCCGTTGGCAGGGTTGATGCCGCTAAAGGTGACGACATTGCCATTAACCGTCGCACCAGTGGTGGCTGTCGCATCGCTGAATGTTGCATCCGCATCGGTCAACAGTGCAAAGCTGGCCGTATCTGCCAAATTGATACTCAGCGGTGCGACCAAATCTGTTAGGTCGAAGCTAATATCAACTGTGCCAGTTTCGCCTGTTTCCTGCACAGTCCACACGCGCGCCAATCGCGTCGTATAGCCTGCTGGTACATCGGCTAAGGATGTGGCTGGACCCGCGTTATCATTGCCCCAAATCAGGAACGCTTTATCG
This sequence comes from Chloroflexota bacterium, assembly GCA_039029935.1. Lineage (GTDB taxonomy): Bacteria > Chloroflexota > Anaerolineae > Caldilineales > Caldilineaceae. The sequence goes on along the minus strand of JBCCFC010000008.1, from coordinate 14,354 downwards.
ACCATGCCACCCACCACTGTCCCCGTAATCGTCACGATACCATCGGCACTGCTGCTGCCTGACGCAAGCTGTGTAAGCGCGCTGCCGCTGTCTATGCCGATGCCTGTGACATCTCCACCATAGGCGGCATTGGCGGTGGCATCCCAGATGATGGCCCCGGCACTATCAAGATAGCTGGTGTTGAAGAGACCCACACCATATTTAATCGCCAGATAGGTTTCAACCTGCTGCTGCTCGGTTGCATTCAATGCACGATCATAGTAGATGACCTCGGCAATGTCGCCATCATAGCGACCAAGCCAGTTGTCCTGACCGCCGATGTTGAAGTAAACCTCATCTTTGACGCGTTGGGTCAACCTTGTGCTGGTGGCAACAGGCACACGGTCTGCATAGAGGGTACGGACACCCGTGTTGGGTGAATGCATGGTCACGAGGTGGGGTATGTCGTCGTTATAGTCGATGGTGGACTGGATAAAGCTGCTGTTGCCATCCCAGATGTGATGCGAGAGACGACCATTACCCGCATTATTATCCGTACCGATTTGGTTGTTGCGGTCCGCACCAGAGAAACTGGTGTTGCTGCTAGTCATGGCCGTGAGCGCACCACCGCCCGCCGTGCGGAAGATGATAAACTGGGTCATGTCGTCGGCAGGGAATGACGCCACCGATGAGGCCAACATATCATTATCGGCAAATTCAATCACGGGGTTGTTGTTGATCAGGTTGGCGGCATCGCTCTGGTAGGTCGGCGCACCCAGCCCCGGCAAAGCATGACGGTTCATGGTGCTGTGGTCAAACCAATTGGTGATGACCGTGCCATCGGTGGTGACGCCGCCGTTGTCATTGGCCTTGAGCCAAATCGCTAAGTTGTCAAAGACTGCTCCCGGCGCAACGGTGATGGATGGTATGAAGACTCCTTCGCCTAAGAATGAACCCTCGTTGTTGGCAATGCCAAAGTCAGCCATCACAGATGTTGTTCGCGTATAGGTTGTGTTAAATGTGCCATCGCCGTTGCCCGCCCAAATATCAATATATCCTGCGCTACCGGGCGTTGCATAAACCAAATCGAGCAAATTGTCACCCGTGACATCGCCTATAAACGTGGCCTGATCATTGGCCTCACCCACATCGGATATGGTGGGGTTGGTACGGATGGCGGTTGTGGCAAAGGTGCCATCGCCATTGCCCAGCCAGACATCAATATATTGGTTGCTAAACCAGTCGATTGCGAAGACCAGATCAGCGATTGTGTCATTGTTCACATCACCCATGAATGTCACGTCTTCCAACCCAATGCCAATATCCGGTATGGTCGCTAATGTGCGTATGGGGTTGACGGCAAAGGTTCCATCACCATTACCTGTCCACACATCAATATAATTCCCATGTAGCGAGGTTGCATAGACCAAATCAGGGATACCATCGCCCGTTGTATCCTCTAGGAATGTGGCCTCATTATTCCAATCGCCAAAATCCTGAATAGTAGGATAGGTGCGGATGGCGGTTGTGGCAAAGGTACCATCGCCATTGCCTGTCCACACATCAACATAGTGTGGGGTTGTCCAGTTCATGGCATAGACCAAATCAGGGAAGGTATCATTGTTGACATCGGCAAGGAAGCTGCCCTCGTCGTTATAGACACCAAAGTCATCCATCGTCGGATAGGTGCGGATAGGTGTCACAGCAAATGTACCATCACCATTGCCTGTCCATACATCGATATAAGGCGTACCTGTGTGTAGGACATAGACCAAATCTGAGATGTCATCATTGTTGACATCCCTCATGAACTGACCTTCATTTCTTTCCTCACCAAAGTCATCCATTGTCGGTTGGGTACGGATGGCTGTGTTCATAAATGTGCCATCACCATTCCCCACCCATACATCAATGTAGGGCGTGTTTAGGTTGGTGGCGTAGACCAACGAGATAGGACCTGTTGTTGGTGGGACTAAGGTTGGCACAGCGAGGGTGAAGAAATCGCCATTATTGAAATTGACACCCGTGAAGGTAATCTTACCACCTGCCAACGTTGCCCCCGTTGTATGAACTGTTGTTGGGGCGGCAAAGCCTGTGTTGGCGTTGTGAATCAAGAGCGCATAGTCGGCAGCGTTGCCTGACTGATAGATAAACGGTGCTAGTTCAAAGCTGACATCGACTGTACCAACATCCCCAGTCTCTTGCACTTTCCACACACGGGACAATCTTGACGCATACGCGGCTGGTTTATCTGCCGTATCTTTGATGCCCAGAGAACCATTGTCATTGCCCCAAATCAGGAATTCATGGTCTGCCATGCCACCCGCAACTGTGCCAGCGACGGTAACAACACTGTCGTCGTGGATACTGCTAGATGCAAGTTGATTCAGCAAACCATCCGTATCAATGCCGATACCTGCAATGTCATTGAGGTAAGCAGCGTTGGCTGTGCTGTCCCAAATGACGGCTCCTGTACTGTCGAGATAATTAACACCACTCATGCTGATGCCATATTTGATCGCCAGATAGGTCTCGACCTGTTGCCGTTCAGTGGCTGTTAGATCACGATAGTAGAGAATGATTTCCGCGATGTCACCGTCCCAGTACGTATTGTCGTTGCGGTTTGTGCCAATATTAAATGAGTTGAAACGCCCGTTGAACGTGCCACCAAAGGCATTGTTGGTCTGCTGGACACCTGCAAGGTATGTTGTCACTGTGCCACCAGCATGGGTAAAGCTACGCATCTGGGCTTCGCTTGTACTCAACGCCCCTGTACATAGTCCATTAAACAAATTGTTGCTGGTCTCTGTGCCAAAGAATCGAAGCTGTCCTGCACAGCCCCAAATACCACCACCCACATCAATCTGAATGCTACTGCTGGCATTTTGGTCTGCCCCCGTGCTAAAGACTGTGGCATATTCGCTACCACTCGCATATTTTGTAACCATAAAGAGTGCAAAGTCGCTGGTGGCGTCCGGCACATTCAACCGATAGCGATCATCACCATCAAAACGGACGACTGGATTGCCATTCATGGTATCGTCAGCCCCACTCTGGAAGGTCGGCTGTTGGCTGGCCGTGCCTTGAACCATGTGATGGTTATTGCCCGATTGGTCATCCCATGTCGTTACAGCCCCTGCATCGGTCGTGTTATCAGGACCAAGATCAGCCTTGAGCCAAAGCGTCAGATCAAGTGAAACGGCCCCAGGACCAGGAATCACCTGCTCTGTCACCGTAATGATGACATTACCCGTTGCCGTACCGCCATTGCCATCATCAGCCACATAGGTGAAGGTATCAACGCCCGCCGATGTGCCTGTATACACAATCGTCGTGCCGACAATGCTGGCCGTGCCTGTGATGGGTGTACCGACACTGCTGATACTGAGCACATCGCCATCTTGGTCGGTGTCGTTGAGCAGTACATTCAGTGTGGTGATGACAGTGGTAGGTGCAAGTGCCACTTCATATGCGTCATCCACCGCAACAGGGATGTCATTGGTATCCACCACTGTCAGATTTACTGTCTGGTTGATCACTTCTCCACCAGAATCCGTTGATTCAACACGGATTTGCAATGAAGACAGCGTTTCAAAATCAAAGACCGAGGCGGTTTGCAGTTGATTACCCGCAACCGTAAACGAGATATTGTGCGTGGCTCCTGTACCGCCAAGCAATGCATAGGTAAAGGTATCGCCTGCATCGGGGTCTGTCGTCGAGAGCGTGATGACAGGTGTGCCAATTGGTAGATTTTCAGCCACATTGGTTGTGTCCAGTGTTAAGGCTGTGGGGGCGTCGTTGGTATCAACAACGGTTAAGGCTACGTCCTGTTCAAAAGTTGCCCCCGCCGCATCGGCCACTTGTAGACGAATAGACAGTGCTGGTTGGGTTTCAAAGTCAAGCACAGCAGCCGTTTGCAATTGATTGCCCACAACCGTGAACAACGCGTTATTTGTGTCACCTGTGCCAGCCACCAATGCATAGGTCAGCGTATCGCCAGCATCAACGTCTGTCCCAGACAGGTTGATGACGGCTGTGCCAATCGCCAAATTCTCATTGACTGTCGTGACATCAGTGGTCAACGCGGTCGGTGGATCATTGACATCCACAACCGTCAAGGTCACAGCTTGCTCAAAAGTTGCTCCGGCTGCATCGGCCACCTGTAACAGAATAGAGAGCGTAGGCTGTGTCTCAAAGTCAATCGCACCCGCCACTATAAGCTGGTTGCCCGCAACCGTAAAGAGTCCATTGTTGGTATCACCAGCACCCGTCACCAGTGCATAGCTCAAGGTATCACCCACATCAGGGTCTGCGCCTGTTACATTGATAACCGCTGTGCCTGCTGCCACATTTTCATTCACTGTCGTGACATCGGTGGTCAACGCAGTCGGTGCATCATTGACATCTACAACTGTCAAGGTTACGGCTTGCTCAAAGGTCGCCCCTTGTGAATCGGCCACTTGGAGAAGAATTTGCACCGTTGGCTGTGTTTCATAATCCAACACAGCCGCCGTTTGTAGCTGGTCGCCAACGATGCTAAAAAGGCCATTATGGGTATCACCTGCACCCGTTACTAGGGCATAGGTAAAGGTTTCACCCGCATCCGCATCCGTTGCCGAGAGCGTCATAATCGCTGTTCCACTCGCCAAGTTCTCCTCAACCGTTGTGCCACTAAGCGCGAGCGCGGTTGGCGGGCTATTGGTCGGTGTGGCCGTTGGTGTAAGGGTGGGGGTATTGGTCGGTGTAAAGGTGGGTGTATTGGTCGGTGTAAAGGTGGGCGTGGGCGTATTGGTCGGTGTCGGTGTATTTGTCGGCGTAAAGGTCGGTGTAAAGGTAGGGGTATTGGTCGGTGTCGGTGTCGGTGTAAAGGTTGGTGTAAAGGTCGGTGTCGTTGTGGGTGTGTGCGTTTGTGTCGATGTTGGCGATGGCGTTGGCGTGACCAGAATATCAACAACCACACTCGCACTAGACTCCGCATTTGGCTCTGCCTCCACCTCACCAGCAACATTGTCCACTTGTGTCACCATCACAACAAACGTGCTAAACGTAACCTCACCGCTGGGTACGTTCTCCACCACAGTGACTGCCATATCGGGAAGTTCTGAGGAGTCTAGGACGCCTGGCGGCATCTCATCGACCAAGGTATAACAGAGCGTCCCCGCTGGGGCCGCATCTGGACAAGGCTGTGGTTCTGTTTGTGTCGTGGCGGCTGCAATAACACCGTCAATAACATCAGCACGGGCTGTTCGAGCAGACGCAACCTGTGGCGTCGTCTCAAATAACCACCACTCGCCTGTACTGTCAGCCGTATTAAAGACCGTATGCTCTGGCACACCCACCAACAGGTACACATCTTCATGGGTGATGTCGCTTTCATTGTTTAAGTCCGGTGTGAAAATCACTGTATCCCCTGGCACAGCGATGGGGACAGATGCAGACAGCCCCACGCCGATGTCAGGAATGATATCCAACCCAGGCTCTGGCAACTCATCAACCTCTGGCGGCGGCGGGGCTTCCTCTGTGATAAGGGCAAAGAGATTGACTGTACTGAAGCTATTTTCCGCGGTTGTTTCCACCAAAATATAAAACAATGTCCGACCTTCAGGTACAGGATTTTTGACCAAAACAATCTCACCCTCCAAGCGGAAGTATTCATTGTCATGATCTTTGCTATCATAGTCGATTTGCCCATCATCGCTCTGATACGCATCAATCATCGTGAATTGATAGGCAACTGGGGTGTCCTGACTGATGCTTGCTGGGCCAATGCCCGTGTTCCCCAACCCAGGCAGTGAGTCATTGTTGGTGACAACGTTCAAGTCACCAACATATGTGCCGTTGGATGCCCCCAGTGGAATAATGTTGGGGTATAAGACGACTTCTTGAATCGACTGCGGGACTAACGTTGGCTCAACACCCTCCAACGTTGGTACTGGGGTAAATGTATTGGTTGGGGCAAGTGTATTGGTCGGGATAGGCGTCTGGCTGGGCGTTTGGGTGATAGTCGGAGACTCAAAGACAAAGGCAAAGGTGGGTGTCACTGATGGTGTCCCTGACGGCGTGGGTGTGGCGGATGGCGTCACAGGTGTACTCGTATCGCGTGGGGTTGCCGTGTAGGTAATCGGTGTAATGCTGGCCGTATTGGTGGGGCTTGGCGTCGGTGTGTGACTCGGTAGCGGCGTATTGGTGGGTACAGGTGTATTGGTTGGCACAGGGGTATTGGTTGGAACGGGCGTATTGGTCGGCGCGGGTGTATTCGTTGGGAGGGGTGTATTGGTGGGTAGTGGTGTATTGGTCGGCAAAGGTGTGTCCGTTGGCAAAGGGGTATCTGTCGGTAGCGATGTCTCCGTCGGTAACGGCGTATCTGTTGGCAGTGGCAAAGTCGGTGGGGCTGGTGGACCCGGCGGCACAACCACCGCAGGGTTGCCCGTTGTTGAATCGGTTGCTGGCACAACAATCTCTGTTGCTTGTGGCGTAGTCGTGGGGATAGGAACGGGTGTTGGCAGTTCAGTCGCTGTTTCGACTGGGGCAGGTATTGGGGTTTGCGTTGGGATAGCTGACGGGATAGCTGTTGGCGGCTCTGGCGTATCTGTCGGGGCAGGGTTAATCAACGCAACCGCTGCAGGCGTCGGTATTGCGGTTGGCGGGACCTGTGTTGGTGGGACCTGTGTTGGTGGGACCTGTGTTGGTGGGACCTGTGTTGGTGGGACCTGTATCACAACAGGCGCGTCTATTTGAGGAGGAGGACTGACAATGCCTGAATCATCTTGATTTAGCCATGCCAAAACTTCATTGATGCTGTCAGCGAGATTGAGCAAACTCTGATTGATCAGCCCGCCGATAGTGGCAGAAAAGCGTAGCACAGCACCAACGGCTAGGTTTGTCGTGCGCCAACCCGTTGCTATGATTTGCTGCGGAAACTGGACAAGATTGCCCAAAGTCGCCGCAAAGCCATCTCTTGCCAACAGTGGATTGACGTTGGTTGCCAATCGTTCAGGTATGACAACAACACCCGCCATGAACTGTGCAAAGACGCGTGAAGGTCGATTTGGGTCTTGATAGACCACAAACTCGTCCCCAGCAAATTGAATATCAAATCGCTGTGCAATTTCATGTCCCGCAGGGTTGACAGGCACGGTGCGGATAAATGCCTGATGCAATGGCACAGGGTCGGCCAAGCCAAACGCACCCGTCTCTAACATCACACCCAAGAAGAGCAATGAGAGGATAAAGTGTTGTGCCAGACGCAAACGACGACCACGAAGCTGGCGTTTCTGATACCTGGAACGCCGTCTCATGCGCCCAAATGCCATCGCCAGCACCATGCTCACGACAATGTTGATCAACAGCAAGGTTGCAATATCGGGCATCACCAGTGGTTGGGCCAAACGGCTCTGAATCGGGGTGACAAACATACTGCCCACTTGCGATAGAGCCACACCCGTTGTCGCGAGTAGGGCTGCTAGTGTTACGGCAACCGTTGTGGCAACCGTTGATATCACAGCAAAAACGGGGCGCACGCTATCGGTCAGCGTAGTGAGAATCTGCACCCGTAGCGTGTCTGATGAAGACACGCTACCAGCAAGCGCATCATTGACTTGATCGGCTATGATCTGTTCTGCTGGGTTGGCAGGCACAGCAATCGAAAACGCTTCATGCAACGGTACAGGTTCGGTTAGCCCAAACGCTCCTGTGTGGAGCATCAGGCCGATGAAGAGTAGAGACACCACAAACTGTTGTGCAATGCGTGTCGGTGCGCTCCTCTTGAACCGTTTTAATTTTTTTCTACCCCTTTTTCGTGTAGCCAACGCTATGATCATTGTCACAACAAAATTGAGCAGCAGGATAGCGAGTATGGTATCGGGCATACCCACAGGTGTGGGATCAAACCGCGTCTTGAGGCTTTGTGCAAGGGCAAGAATGGTCTCCATGCTGGTGCGACCCGCCGCAATGAGCGCGTTGATAATCGTTTGTTGGATGGGGTCAATCACGGTCATCAAAGATGAAAACACACGTGAGGCTCGTTCTGGTTCGGCCACAATCTGGAGGGGCGCATCTTGCTGCGCCTCGTTAAACATTTGCGCGGCAATATCACCTGCTGGACGTACAGGCACAGCCACAAACATGGCCTCACGTATAGAAATGGGCGTCGTTAACCCAAATGCGCCTGTCTCCAACATCATGCCCAAAAAAAGCAGCGTGAATACAAAGCGTAAACGCATCCAGTTGCGAGAGCGAGCTTTTTTTGTTTGTACTTGTTTCCTGATATTCCTTGCCATAGTCCTCATCGTGGCTCAACCAAAGCCCCATAGACAAAAAGTCGAACGATCATTCAAATGCACAGTATAGCACAAGGGTAAGGTTTATTTTGTATTGTTTGATGCTGTGTTACGTAATCGTACAGCGGTGTATCGTGCGTAGTGTGTAGTATAGTGGTGAATGATGGGGAAAACGTGGGAGAAACATGGGATTGTACAGTGAATCAACGTTTTAACCTGCAACAAATGTTCCGTTGCGCAAAATGATGTACATGGTCTAATGGGGCTATGGTTCTTCATAGGCCCCAATATCACAGACACCGTCGCTACGTGCCTCTCCACGCTGGTCGGTTGTGAGGCAGCTTGCGTTATCGCCCGCATCAATCGCCAGGCTACCCACCAACAAAGCCATCGTAAAGGTATCCCCGCCATTGTCCTGCAATGGACCCAAGTTTGGATCGCCGCTTATGGCTGCGCTACAGGAGCCATCTTCACTCAGGCTGTTTACGTTGGTTGCAATCGAACCCGTTCCTGCACAGTCCACACCCGTTGGTGAGTTGGCGACAATGGTGTTATACAGATGAAGTATGCCGTTGCTATGGATGCTGCCTTGACCCGCTGCACCGTTGCTATTGCCAGAAAGAGTACTATTCTTGATTGTTAAGACACCGTTAGCAGATGGTATATTGATGGCACCACCCACTGCGGATGCTGAGTTATTGGCAAATGTGCTGTTGTTAATGTTGACAGTTGCGTTACCATCCGCACGGATTGCGCCACCACTAACAGAGGTGTTGCCATTGAGCGTACTTTGGTTGACGGTTAACGCGCTGCCGCCTTGGACAAAAACAGCACCAGCCTGTGCCGCTGAGGTATTGTTTTCAAGCGTTGAGTTGTTGATAGTCGCCGTTCCTCGGACATAGATTGCACCGCGATTCCCTGTGCCAGTGTTGTTGGCGATGTAGCTATTGTTGACGGTCAGGCTTGTGCCATTCACCATGTTAATCGCTGAACCGCTGGCCTCGCGACCATTCACCAACGACAGGCTGTTAAGGGTCGTGCTGCCCGACGAGACTAAGAAGTGACGCACTGCATTGCCACCGCTAATGGTCACAGGAACCGTGCCACTAATCGTCAAGCTCTTATCAAGCATGAGTTCGCTACCAAGCGTAATCACTGTCCCAGTCATCGCGGGCGCAAAGGTGATGGTATCGCCCGAATCAGCACAGGCAATGGCCTCACGCAGCGTATTCTGTCCCGCTGTGTAATTTTCATCATCGGTGTCACCTGTACTATCCACAATGAGGCTGCTGTTGACACATGTCGCAACTTCATAGGCCCCGATGTCACACGAGCCATCATCACGCACCACACCACGCTGGTCCGTCGCCAGACAATTGGCGTTATTGCCCGCATCAATCACAGGACTACCCGCCAACGGTTCCATCGTAAAGGTGCTACCACCATTATCCTGCAATGGACCCAAGTTGGGGTCGCCCGTCAGCGATGCACCACAACTGCCACCCTCAATGAGGTTGCTGACGCTTGTCGCAATGCCTGTGGCTGGTGCAACAATCGTGCAGTTGCCATTGACACCGTTGGCAATGATTGAGTTATAGATATGAAGTGGCCCTGCAGTGAGGATGTTCCCGCCGGCTGCAAATAGACCTGCATTGGTCCCACTGTTACCGCTCAGTGTGCTATTTTTAATGGTTAAGACTGTATCTTGACCCGAACTAATCCCCCCATGACGTCCAACATTATTGACAATGGTGCTGTTGTTAATGTTGAGGATTGAAGCGTTTCCTTCTGCACGTAGCGCACCGCCAAACCCAGAGACGGTCGATGGTAACACCTCGTTGTCTGAAAGGGTGCTATCGTTAAAGGTCATCGTGGCGTTGAAACTGGACAACACACCACCTTTATGCGCCGCTGTGTTGCCAGATAGTGTCGTCCGGTTGACAACCAACGTGCCGCGACTGAAGGCAATCGCCCCCGATACGTTTGTAGCGGTGTTGTTGTTGATCACAGAATCGTTTATGGTGAGCGTTGTTGCTGTCAATGTGCTTCTAATCGCACCACCATTGTCCGCATTGCCGTTGATTAGGGTCAAGCGATTGAGATTGACATTCCCGCTCGCTGCAATCGCAAAAATACGCACCGCGTTATTGCCGCTGATGGTGACAGGAACCGTCCCCGTGATGGTCAGGGCCTTGTCAATGTCAAGTTGGTTGCTCAACACAATGGTTGCGTCTGCCATCACTGCATCAAAGGTGATAATATCGTCGGGGGCAGCACAGGAGATGGCCTCACGCAGCGTATTCTGCCCCGTCGAGTAATCTTCGTCATCGACATCACCCGCATTGTCAACCACCAAACGGCTCCCCGAACAGGTGGTTTCGATCACAACTGTTCCTGTGGCTGTGCCACCGTTCCCATCATCGACCACATAGGTAAAGGTATCTATACCGCTCTGTATCCCTGTGTAGAGAATGCCCGTTCCGCTGATGCTGGCTGTGCCTAGCAGAGGTGTGCCGATGCTGCCAATGCTCAACGTGTCTCCATCGGGGTCGCTGTCATTGGTCAACACATCCACAGTGGTGAACGATTGGCTTGGCGTGAGGATGACATTGAACGCATCATCAACCGCAATGGGATCATCATTCACATTAATAATCGTCAAGTGCAATACATGCTCAAAGGTTGCACCAGCCACATCGGTTGTTTGTACGCGGATAGCAAGTGTTGTGGCTGTCTCATAGTCAAGCGAAGTATTGGAAAGGACTCGAAGTTGATTACCCCAAATAAAAAACCGTCCATTGCCCGTATCACCAAGCCCAGCGACAAGGGCATAAGTATGAGTGTCCCCCGCGTCTGGGTCTGTCGTTGTTAGTGTCAATGCTGCTGTGCCAGCCGCCGTGTCTTCGCGGATCGCATGTGTGTTGGCGGTCAAAGCGGTTGGCGCATCATTGGTATCAACGACAGTCAGCGTCACAGCTTGTTCAATGGCTGCGCCAGCTGCATCGCTCGTCTGTAAACGTATCGTGAGCGTTGGCCGCGTCTCAAAGTCAATCGCACCGTTGATCAGCAGTTGATTGCCGGAAACGGTAAACAGCCCATTATCGCTGTCGCCTGTGCCAGACACGAGGGCGTAGGTGTGTGTGTCGCTGCTGTCTGGGTCGGTTGTTGTCATTGTTAGCACAGCGGTTCCCACCAATAAGTTTTCATTGACACTCGTACTACTAACAGTCAATGCTGTTGGGGCATCATTGGTGTCAACAACCGCGAGCGCAACCACTTGCTCAACCGTTGCACCAGCGGCGTCGCTTGTTTGCAATCGGACGCTGTGGGTTGATTGCGTCTCAAAGTCGATGACGCCATTGACCAATAGCTGATCGCCTGAAATGATAAACAGGCCATTGTCCGTGTCCCCCGTGCCAGTAACAAGCGCGTAGGTATGTGTGTCACCGACATCTTGATCTGTCGTCGTCATCGTCAAGACGGTTGTACCCACCAACAAGTTTTCATCAACGTTGGTTGTGCTGGCGGTTAATGAGGTTGGTGCATCATTGCTATCCACGACGGTGAGCGCAACCACTTGCTCAAACGTGTCGCCAGCGGCATCGCTTGTCTGTAGCCGGACGCTATGGGTTGATTGTGTTTCATAGTCAATCGTGCCACTGATCAAGAGTTGATTGCCCGAAACCGTAAACAGCTCATTATCCGTATCACTCGCCCCGGTAACAAGGGCATAGGTATGTGTATCTCCTGCATCTTGATCCGTCGTTGTCATCGTCAAAATGGCTGTGCCTGCCAACAAATTTTCATTGACTGTGGTGATGCTTGTGGTCAGTGCCGTCGGCGCGTCATTGCTATCAACAACCGTGAGCGAGACAACTTGCTCAAAGGTCGCACCAGCAGCATCGCTTGTTTGTAGCCGGACGCTGTGGGTGGATTGTGTCTCAAAGTCAAGTGTGCCACTGATGAGGAGCTGATTGTCTGAAACCGAAAAGAGGCCATTGTCGGTATCCCCCAGACCAGTGACAAGGGCATATGTATGGGTATCTTCTACATCTTGGTCCGTTGTTGCCAGCGTCAGCGCAGTTGCACCCACGCCCATGCGCTCATCAAGAGTAGTCGTGTTAGGCGTTAACGCAATTGGTGGATCATTGCTATCAAGAACGGTAAGCGAAATAACTTGCTCAACCGTTGCACCCGTAGCATCACGTGTCTCTAAACGGATGAGCGGTGCGGGCTTTGTCTCAAAGTCGATGATCCGATTGGCAAGAAGTTGATTCCCTGAAACGATAAACAGGCCATTGTCGATGTCACCTGGACCCGTCACCAGTGCATAGGTGTGCGTGTCGCCTGCATCTGGGTCAGTCGTGGTCATCGTCAACACGGCTGTGCCCACCAACAAGTTTTCATCAATCGTCGTGATGCTAGTGGTCAAGCTCACTGGTGCATCATTGCTGTCACCCACTGTCAGTGAGATAACCTGTGTCAAGGCTGCACCAGCGGCATCACTGGTCTGCAAACGCACACTAAGCGTAGGCTGTGTCTCAAAGTCGATGACGCCATTGACAAGAAGTTGATCGCCCGAAAGGGTAAACAGACCGTTGTCGCTGTCCCCTGTACCCGCCACCAGCGCATAGGTATGGGTATCGCCCGCATCTGCGTCAGTCGTAGTCAGCGTTAGGGCCGTCGCCCCCACTGCCATGTTCTCATTCACGGTGGTGACGCTGGTGGTCAGCGTGCTTGGCACATCATTGCTGTCATTCACCACGAGCGAAATAACCTGCGCAAGCGTTGCACCAGCCGCATCGCTGGTCTGTAAACGCACACTGAGCGTGGGCTGTGTCTCAAAGTCGATGACGCTGTTGACAACAAGCTGATCACCCGAAACCGTAAAGAGACCATTATTGGTGTCCCCTGTGCCAGCTACCAGCGCATAGGTGTGTGTATCGCCCACATCCTCATCCGCCGTCGTCATCGTCAAGACAGATGTCCCCACCGCCACATTTTCAGCAACCGCCGTGCTACTTGTGGTCAGTGCAACTGGCGCATCATTGACATTATCAACCGTAAGCGTGACGGCTTGGGCGAAGGTCGCCCCTGAGCTATCGGCCACTTGCAGACGGATACTCAGCGTCGGTCGTGTTTCAAAGTCGATGACGCCGTTGACCACGAGCTGATCGTCCGAAATTGTAAACAGACCGTTGTCTGTATCACCTGTGCCTGCCACGAGCGTGTATATAAAACTTTCACCTGCATCCGCATCTGTTGCACTGAGTGTACCAACCGATGTACCAGCGACTAGATTCTCATCCAGCGATGTGATGTCAAGTGTCAGTGCGGTTGGTGGACTGTTGCTTGGCACAGGTGTGGGCGTATCCGCCGGGGTGGAAGTGATCGTCGGGGTGGAAGTGATCGCCGGGGTAGCTGTGTCCGTCGGTGTTGGTGTAACTGTCGGTGTCAAGGTTGTCGCTGGTGTCGAGGTGGGTGTGATGGGCGCGGTCTGCGTGGCAGTGGGTGTAGGGCTTAGAGTAGGAGTCTCAGTAGGAGTCTCAGTAGCGGTCTCAGTCTGCGTGATAGTAGGCGTGATAGTAGGCATAACCGTAGGCGTTGCGGTCGCACCGATACCCACGCTGACACTGGCACTGGACTCTGCGACATTCATTTCAATGTCATCATCTGGGTCCTCGACTGTTGTCACCATGACGACAAAGGTACTAAATTCAACTTGGCCGCTGGGTAAATCTTCAGAGACATGGACCGCCATAGTGGGTAAGGTCGCCGTATCAAGGACACCAGGGGCCATTTCTGCGATCACAACATAGCAGAGCGTACCCGATGGCGCGTTATCTGGACAGAGTTGCGGTTCGGTTTGGTTGGCTGTTTGATTGACTGTAAGGAGGGCGTTTGAGTTAGTTACACGTTTACTAGCAGGTTGATTCCCTCGCTCTTGACGCGCGGAGGCTGCCAAAACGAGATTGGCATCAGTATCTGGTTCAAACAGCCACCATTCCCCCGTGCTGTTGCTGGGATCAAAGGTTGTGAACTCTGGCACACCCACAAGCAGATAGACATCCTCATAGGTTATATCCCCTTGGTTGG
>JBCCFC010000007.1:0-31211 GCA_039029935.1 Chloroflexota bacterium | reverse complement strand
CTATTAACTATCAACTATCAACTATCAACTATCAACTATCAACTATTCATACCCTCATCGTCGCGCTTAACTCATCCTCAAGCCGCGTCTGCGCTTCGTAAATACTGCGATACATGCCGGGCTGGTTGACCAACTCGTCATGTGTTCCGCTCTGAACAATTCGTCCCTGGTTCATCACCAAAATCAAGTCTGCGTGTTGAATGCTCTGGATGCGATGGGCGATGATAAACGTTGTCCGTCCCTTCATCAAGTCGTTGACGGCATGACGAATCAATGCCTCCGTCTCTGTATCCACCGCCGAAGTCGAGTCATCCAACACAAGGATACGTGGGTCCTTGAGCAGGGTGCGGGCAATTGCAAGCCGCTGCTTCTGTCCACCCGACAACGTTGTGCCACGCTCACCGACCAGTGTGTTATAGCCATCAGGGAACTTGGTTACAATCACATCGTGAATCGCTGCCGACCGTGCCGCATCCTCCAACTCGGTCTGTGAAATCTCGCGGTCTACACCATAAGTGATGTTCTCACGCACCGTGCGAGAAAAGAGAAATGGCTCCTGCTCGACAATGCCAATTTGGTTGCGTAGATAGGCACGAGGATACTTGGTCAACTCGCGGCCATCCAGCAAGATGCGCCCTTCGCCGTACTCATAAAAGCGTGGCAACAGGTTAATGAGCGATGTCTTACCCGACCCCGTTGAGCCTAGCAGGGCAATACACTGCCCAGGTTCGCATTCAAATGTGATATCCTGTAACACCGCCGTTGGTTTGGTTTCCTCTAAGTTCTCTGTCTCATAGGCGAAGCCAACGCCCTCAAAAGTAATGGCCCCATCAACACGATCCGGCAACACAAAATCCAGTGAGGCTTCATCCTCTTCGATGATCTCCCGATCCTCACGGATAATTTCGGTAATGCGACCCACCGATACCATGCCCATTGACATCTGCACAATCAGCCGCCCCAGCATACGCATGGGCCAGATAATCCAGATGACCAGCCCCGAATAGGCCAGATAGGTCCCAATGGTGATGGTTCCATCCATGACCATGAGCGCACCGAGTGTAAAGCCACCGAGCATCTGTGCGGCACACAGGACATCGGTTACAGGCCAAAAGAGCGAATGCATGGTCAACAATCTGATACCGAGTCGTTTCTTCTCGCTGTTGGCTGCATCAAATTTCTCTTCCTCATGTGCTTGCCGTGCAAACGCTTTGACCACACCCACACCGCTCAGGTTCTCCTGTAGCACACTGGACACCTTGCCCTCTTGCGCTTGGTTGTCCTCAAAGCGTTGCGATATCTGGCTAAAAAATAGATAGGAGACAAACAACATCAATGGAATAACGACAATGGACCACAGTGCCAACTCGACATTGATATAGAGCAAGGCGGTTAAGTTGATGATAAAAATCAAGCTAATGCGTCCTGCCGCGGTCGCCTGCTCGGCAAAGAAACGGCGAACCGTATCGACATCCGATGTGGAGCGCTGAATCAGGTCACCTGTCGATGTCTTGTCGTGATAGGTAAAGGGCAGCCGTTGAATGTGGTCCAACAGATAGTCGCGTAACCGTTGCACAATACTTTCAGCGGTATGCGCAGCCAAGCGACCACTGACAAAGGTGAAAATTCCCTGTAACACGGCCAAACCAATAAAACTCAATGCAATCGTCGAAAGCGCATAGGTCCGATCTCCCTCCAGCAAATATGTATCAATAAAGTAGGCCAACAACAACATGGTGGCCGTTCGACCCACCGACGCAATGCCCAGACTAAACACCGCGCTAAAATAGGTCAACCGATAGCCATTCATCAACCGCCAAAGACTCTTCAGGCGGTTATCATCCACAATTTGTTTTAGATCAAAAAAATCTTGTTTTGTTTGTGTTAAGACAGACATAGTTGCAAGGTTGAAGGGTTGAAAGGTTGAAGGGTTGAAGACCTAATTTTAGTATCTTCAACTTTTCAACTCTTCAACTCTTCAACTTTTCCTCCCAATAAAAAAAAGCATAGACAATTTGCGTGTAAACGCCCAATGCCTACGCTTTATGCTTGATGTGGTACTCTCGTGACAAGAGACTGCAACATGTAATATTGCAATCTTGCGACGTACAACCAAGAACAAAAAAAACCGCAGGCATTGGGATAATGCGCTGCGGTTGCAATTAATCTTGCACTGTTAACTCTTCATGCTAACAAACTCCAGACGCATTCCTCCCTTGAATGGCGACAAACCCAGTATCGCCATATCCGGCATCACCATCATGTGTACCGAACACACCAAATCCTGGCATGTCAAATCCCATGATGCCAACGCCAGTTTGTGGATGTGCAGCATATGGGCGTACTGGTACACGGACAACAAACAACATGGCTGATGTATTGACAGCCATCTTTGTTGTTGATAGTGTTTGGCTAAATAAACTCTTCATGATATATCTTAAAAATATGCCCTGAAAATGTATCCTAAAAATATAGAATCACTTAACTCAAAATTTTAATCATTATGCTATCAAAACAACCACTACTCAAAAATAGGTTTGGTGTTTTGATGAGCAAAACTAGGGTAACATGATTATTTTTTGATGTCAACCCCTTTTTCCAAATTAATGTAAACAAATGGTAAACAAATAAAGAAAGGGAAACAAGACATGACAGCCAACTCATATGCAGGTCTCTGGGTTCGCATCCGTGCATTCTCGCTTGACTACATCATCATTGCGCTCTATCTGAGTATCCTTGTCGGCGTGAGTATTGGCTTAAATTTCGTCTTCCCGAAAGTAGTATCAACCCTCTTTGGGCATCCGCTGCAGGCACAGTTCATCGGCTTTATCACGGTGACACTGCCCGTGACGCTCTATTTTACCTTCACCGAATCATCGTCGTGGCAGGCGTCTTGGGGCAAGCGGAGACAAGGGCTGCGTCTTGTGCGGACTGACGGCGCAGGGATCACGTTTGGTCGTGCCTTGGTGCGTACGCTGCTCAAATTTGTCCCTTGGGAATTGGCGCATACCTGTATTTGGCAGATCAGTGTCACACCATCAGAACCGTCACCATTAATTACCGCGGGGTTTATTATTGTGTGGGTCTCGGTGGGGGCAAATATTGTCTGGCTGTGGGTCAGCCCAAGCCACCAAACTATCTATGATTGGCTTGCAGACACATATATCATCGGGGGGAAACAAACATGAATGCAGAACAAAAACGACAGAATGACATCGCCGTCGCTCAGAAAATTCTTGCGCAGACCTTTGGCGTGGATGTTCAACTGGAACCGGGTAAGGATGAGGGGTTGAGTGGACGCACCTATGTCCATCGATTACGTGTCTCCGCAACATCAGCCACTGTCCCCAACAGCGTTATCATGAAACAGGCCGTGATTCGTGAGGAAGGCCAAGTCTATGACCCGACATCGACAGAGCCACATTCGCCCGCAGCATTACTTTTTAATGATTGGGCAGGCGTCCAGTTTCTCACCGAGGTATGTACCGAGCCATTACCCGCACCCCGTTTTTATGGTGGAAGCCATGAGCATGGCTTTTTCCTTATGGAAGATTTAGGTGCGGGTGAGCGGCTGGATATGGCACTACTGGGTACTGATGCAGCGAGGGCAGAGCAGACGTTGCTTGCGCTTTTCCAAACATTGGGGCGTATGAATGCACAGACGATTGGCAGAGAGGTACGTTACAATGAAATTCGTTCTAGTTTGGGGCCACAACCAACATTGACCGATAGCCCAGACAAAAATGAAGAGATTATCGCCAAGCTGCGCGGGGCAATGACACTCATCGACGTTACAGCAACCGAGGAATTCTATGAGGACTTAGCGACTCTACTCAGCATGGTGAATGATGCTGGTCCCTTCTCTGCGTATATTCACTCCGACGCCTGTCCTGATAACTGCCACTGGGTCACAGATGAAAACGGCGAGGATGAGCTACGGCTCTTGGATTTGGAAGATGGACATTTTAGCCATGCATTGATCGACGGAACCTATGCCCATATCCCGTTCCCTTCCTGCTGGTGTAACAATCGTCTACCAAAGTCGCTTATCCAAAAGGCAGAAGATGTCTATCGTGCCGAACTGAGCAAAGGATGTCCACAGGCACAGAACGATGAAGATTTCTATCGTGCTGTCATCGCTGTCTCCGCCTATCGCATCTTCAACCCTTTTGCCTTTTTGTTATCCGAAGTGCTAGAAGAGGACTACGCGTGGGGCATTTCCACACCACGCCAGCGGGCATTTATGTTTTTTGACCATCTGGCCGAGATGTGCGAAACACATGGCTATTACCCATCGGTGGGTACAACCGCCCGGACGATACTCAAAAAGCTACATACACTGTGGCCGGACACGGAGGAGATGCCGTACTATCCGGCGTTCCGAGCATAAGCAGGGTGTATGGGTGTAATGGTGTGTGGGTGTGATAGTGTGATAGTGTGATAGTGTGGGGGTGAACTTTCAACTAATCACTAATCACTAATCACTAATCACTAATCACTAATCATTCTTTTCAACAAAAGGATTCAATATGACCGAGCATAATCTAAATTTACGTCGATTCAACCCAGATGAGGATATCCCACGCTTGGTGCAGCTACGCGTTGAACTGGAGGCGCATGACCAGCTTGGCAATAGCACCACCGAAGAGGGGTTACGGGCGCAGTTTAACTGGCCGGACCATGATCCTGCACAGGATCGATATGTGTTGGAATCGCCAGAGACAGGTGCGTTTGTGGGGCATGGATGGACCTTTTCGCAGTCGCCTGAGCGTGCCATCATCGAAGTCGCAGTCCATCCCGATTGGCGGAGACATGGGCTAGGTAGCCAGTTGTTGCAAATGATGATTGAGCGGTCTAACAAAAAAGGGGTGGGGCAAATCGTCTCCGGTGGACGCGCCAATAATCGCGTGGCGCACCCTTTTCTGTTGTCACGAGGGTTTGAGCCTGTTGGACACAATCGCTTTATGGATGCGCCAGCGGATGTCGAGATAGACGAACCTGTGTGGCCGGAAGGGTTTACCGTGCGCACCTATCGCGAGCTAGGCGACCTTGCATTTTTGGCCGAGGGGAGCAACCGCTGTTACACTGACATGTGGGGACATCGCGAAAACTTGGTCCCTGCCAGCATCGAGCGATTTGAACATCATCTAAAAAATACACCTGGGTCCTATTTCCCCGATGGTATCTTTGTCATCTTTGACGCCAATAACCAACTTGCGGGTATTTGTTTCAATCGCCCAGAAGACAACCTCAATTCGATTGATTCTCCAGGTATTGTCCCAGAATACCGACAGTTGGGTCTACAGCGACCCTTGATGCAGACGAGCATGAGGTGGCTACGCGAACAACAAGCTGACCGAGATTTCAAGCTATGGACATGGGGTGATTTTGACGAGGCTGTGCAAATTTATCAGGGGTTGGGATTTACCTTGACGGACGATAACCATCTAATCGAATATCTATTGAAGGAACAATGAACGTAACACAACTAAGAAAGCTATCACGCCATCCAGTCATTCTGGCCGTTTATCTGCCTAGCATTCTCATTGGGACAGGGCTAGGGGTACTCATCCCCATTCTACCGCTTTACATCAGCTCGTTTGAGGTTTCCTATGGCCTTGTCGGGCTGGTCATCGCCAGTCGCAGCCTTGGCATGTTGCTGGGGGATGTGCCTGCGGGCATTATCCTCAGCCGCATCAGTACACGAGGCACAATGGTACTGGGCATTGCTGTGACAGCCATCACCTTATTGGCAATGGGATTGGCACAGACGGTTGTTGAACTGCTCATCTATGGGTTAATCAACGGCTTGGGACAGGCACTCTGGAACATCTCTCGCATGACCTATATGGCGACGACGATTGATGTAGCACAGCGTGGCCGGGCGATTGCCATCTTTGGTGGTATCCACCGTGTGGGCGCATTTGTCGGCCCTCTGATAGGCGGGTTACTGGCAGAGGCATTTGGATTGCGTGTTCCCATCCTCTTTACGGCCGTGCTTGCCATCGTCACCATCGTGTTCCCACTGCTCTACGTCACCCAAGAACAGATGCTGCCTGAATATCAAGCCGCACATAAAGCAAAACGCAAAACCAAAAATGCGGGCATCGCCCATCACCTGCATGAGATCGGCACAATTTTCGCCGAATACCGTCAAATCTTTATGACAGCGGGACTGGCACAGTTGCTGGCGCAGAGTATTCGGCAGGGACGTAATGTCATTATTCCACTCTATGGCGCAGATGTGTTGGGGTTGAATGTCTTGCAGGTGAGTACAATTATTTCAGTAGCCGCCGCAATTGATATGAGTCTTTTCTATCCGACTGGCGAAATCATGGACCGCATTGGACGAAAATTTGCCATTGTCCCTGGCTTCTGTATCCAGGCATTGGGTCTGGCCTTGGTTCCATTTTCAGCGATGTACCCTGGCATTGATGGTTACTATGGGTTGCTCTTTGCAACGATGATGATCGGGCTAGGTAATGGGCTGACCTCTGGTACAATGATGACGTTGGGGTCTGATCTATCGCCCAAGGAAGCAACCAGCGAATTTATCGGCGTGTGGCGTCTTATCGGCGACACGGGGATGACCGCCAGCCCCGTCGTTGTAGGGACAATTGCAGGTGCGGCAGGGTTAGGTCCAGCGGCACTGGTTATCGCTGCCATTGGGTTTATAGCAACATCAATTTTTGTGATGTTTGTACCGGAGACGTTGAAGAAGATGGCGGTAGTCGGTAAGTCGGTAGGTCGGTAGGTCGGTGGGTCGGTGCTGGATACCGACTGATGACGGCTGACCCGCTGATCCACAAAAAAAGAGGGACACAGCGCAACCGCTGTATCCCTCTTGTGGCACCCCCTGTAAGACTCGAACTTACGACCTTCGGATTAGAAGTCCGGCGCTCTATCCATCTGAGCTAAGGGGGCCTATCTGCCGGATATAGATGTAATAGTAGCGCGAAAATCCAAAAATGTCAAGTTAAATTTCCGCGCAAATCTGCCACTAAATCGCCAATGGGTCTTTCATGACCCGCTCAATCGCCTCTGTGATCATTTCCAGTTTAAAGGGTTTGGTGACGTAATCATCCATGCCCGCCTCAAGACAGCGCTCACGATCTTCCTTCATGGCGTGAGCCGTCAACGCAATAATTGGGATGCGAGAACCGGAACGCCCCTCATGGTTGGCTTCGCGATGACGGATCATACGTGTGGCATCCAGCCCACTCATAATCGGCATCTGTACATCCATCAAAATAACATCATAGGCTTTCTTAGACCAATACTCAACGGCTTCTTGTCCATTGTTGGCGAGTTCAACCTGATAGCTTTTCTTCTCCAACATTTTCTTTACAATTTTCTGATTGACGCTATTGTCTTCTGCCACAAGAATATGCAATGGTTCGGTGCGCCCATTTATGGAAACGAATGATGACTTTGATGTATGCACAGATGTGTGGGCAGAAGGATGGGGATTGTGCGCATCAATGAGGGTAGTCGGTTGATTGGCATTGAGGCCAACAGTAGATGTCGGCTGGTTACTGATGTCATCAAGGGTAGGTCTTGATCCATTCAGGCGATACGCCATATCCTGTTCGCTATCTTGGTTGTATATCGTGTCACCCAAGCGCTCAAAGCGATCCGAAAAAAACTGAGATGTTGATGGGGTTGATGGTTGTTGCTTCGTTTGAGCTATCGTAACAGCATCGGTTACCAGCGGTGACATATCCTTGGGCAGCTTCACCGTAAAGTAGAATATGCTACCCACACCTAGCTCACTTTCCACCCAGATGTCCCCATGCATTTTCTCGACCAGTCGTTTGGAGATGGCTAGCCCCAACCCCGTACCGCCATATTGACGGGTACTTGAGTCATCGGCCTGTGTAAATGGTTTGAAGATATTCTCAACTTCTGTGGATGAAATACCAATCCCTGTGTCCCGAACTGAAATTTGTAATTCGACCCAATCAGGCGAGAGCAATGCCGAGGCATTTTGCATGGGCATAACATGGATGGTCACACTGCCTTGATCCGTAAACTTGACTGCGTTGCCCACCAGATTGATGATGACTTGGCGCAAACGAGCAGCATCACCGACCAGTCTATCGGGTGTACCGGGCATGATAATCGAATCAAGCGCAATCACCTTACGTTCGGCTTGCACACGCAAAATCCGCAGCGTACTATCGACCAGTTGATAGAGCGAGAAGGGCGCATCCACCAGCGTGAGTTGACCAGATTCAACTTTGGAAATGTCTAAAATCTCGTTGATGAGCTCAAGCAGTGCCTCAGAAGACGAGTGGACCATCTTTAAATAGTCTCGTTGCTCGGTTGTCAGTCTTGTATCCAGGACTAGATCGGTCATGCCAATAATACCATTCATCGGGGTACGAATTTCATGGCTCATATTCGCCAAAAAGTTGCTTTTGGCTTGATTGGCGGATTCTGCTTCGTTTTTGGCGGTCACCAAAATCTGTTCTGTCTGTCGTCGTTCTTGTGTATAGCGGATAATCACAAGCGCGCTCACAAGCAAAAGCGCACTAAAAATCCAAAGCACAATGCTGATCAGGCGTAAGGAGTCATTGATGATATCGCTCCACAATTCAATCCAACGCGAGTATGCCTGTTCGCTAATGCTAATTGTTTGGTTGATGGACTTTTCCATCGCCTCTAAACGCGCAATCAGAGATGCCTGTAACTCGGCATCTTCTGGGGAAAGTGACCACAATTCGAGATCGGCCTGTAAATCTATCCAATCTTCCTCATATTGATTCAAAATTTCTTCAATTTCAATCGCTAATCGTTTGGACGAATACGGATTTTGATTGTGTAGAATACGGCTGTTGACCAAATCTCGATGAAGAAGATATTCTTCACGTTTGAAAAAATCTGCGCCCCCTTTGACATGCGCCAACAAACGGATATGTTCGCGTTGCAGTTGAGCGACATCACGTACAGGCAGGTCTATGAGCAAAATGTTTTGTTGCTGTTGTGCCAGACGAGTCTGCAAACGGATAGTCATCACCAAAAGAATCACAAGGAAGATAAAAATGAGCATGCCCAATAGCTGCATCTGCATCGACAGCGGACTTCGAGAGTCATTGATTCTCGTTGATTTAGTACGAATATTCTGCTTTGGTTCGCTAATGTTGTTGTTATCAGACATATTATTTTTGAGTACAGGCCATCGTTTTGGTCAACCAAGTTGATAACCTGCCCCACTAATCCAATGGCGTTATTGAATCTCGATGGATTTAATTTGCCATATCCAATTATCTCGATAGGGAATATCAAGTTTGCCAAAGTCATATTGATGCATTGGATAGACAAACATGAGTGGCCCACGATAGTCTGGTGTCATATATTCACCATCAGACTGCAGTGCCATCAGCACCGGATATTCATGAAACTGTTCAAGCGGAATTGTGATGGCGTAATCGTTTAAAGCTGTCGCCAACATGTCTGTTGCGCTTGCATCAACTTGGAGTCCGTTTAACAGATCGCGCACGAGTACACCACGATACGTCACCTCACGCTCTTCAAACGGATCCAGAATCGTAAACTCACTCAGTCCCAAAGACTCAACCAATTCACGGTCAAACTCGACGAGCTTTGTTTCTGAATTTTCTGCCGAATTGCTCTTTCCGATTTGCCCCGACACCACTAAAATAACATCCCCAGTGGGTCTTGGCAGCACATCGTCGGCTGATATAGATGCCTCTGTCACAACAGTATAGGCATCTTCAAACGGTTGTTCGGTGCTTGCTGCGAGACAGCCAACCAATCCGAACAGTAGTAGCGTCAAGCATAGAAAAGGCTTGATGATTGATGATTGCATTATCACTTCCTATCTTTCATTTTATGTGTTTTGATGAGTTGCGTATAAATCGCCATAACAAATGGTATAAATATACAGTCGAGATCGATCTCACGGGGTATATTTATTTAATGAGACCCAACTCTTGTATAAACGAAAACCTGAGTGAATTGTATCCATGAATTCATCCATTGTGTGATGTTAATATAACCCGACATCAATAATACCCAGCAGAGCTAGAAGCACAAAGAGAATTGGTTGATGGATCATATAGATGAGCAATGAGTTTCGACCGAGAAAGCGTAAAAAGCGAATCGGGTAGATATTTGAGAAATCTGGCAGCAAAAATTTGCGTCCTTGTTCATCATAAAAGGTATTGCCAACAAAAACACCCAACAACACAACCCCAAACCAAGGGACAATGGGGAAATAATCGTTGGGGAAATATTGCGTTGGAATCAACCCCAGCCAAGAGAACCAAACGGCCTCAATATTGGTGACTTGTAAGCCAGGTTCTCCCGTCGCTTGCCAAAAGAGGCCAATAGACTGAAAACGAACTAGTTGGAGAAAGTTTCCCGCAACTTGGAAAATGGCCCAGAGTGCAAGGTTGCTCCATTTGAAACTGAGAAATGGATAGGCAGCAACGATGGCAAACCCGATAAGATGTAATACCCCAAAGTGGACATAGCCCATACCTGCCACCGAGACAACAATCGTGATAATCATGCCAAGGCCAAAAACACGGAACCCTCTCATCAAAAATTTGGAAAATAACGAGGGTGCATTTGTATGAATATCACCAGTCGGTGATTGTGTGTCTGTCTGCCGTTCAGCGGCTTTCTGCATGGCCCGGCGATAGCTGATTGTCAGCGAAACGCCCACCAAAAAGATAAAGGTGCAGGCTGTAAAGCGCTGGAAATATTTCCAAAAACCAGCCCATAGCACAACATCAGGGAGTACTCGAAAGGTATACAAATTCCACATCAAGTGGAAAATGGTCATTGTAATAATAACAACACCACGCATGGAATCAATTTCCCATAGGCGTGCTTGTTTCGCATGGTTCATAAATAGTTTAATTCCTAATAGTCTATGGCGAATCCAACAAAATACATACCCATCATGGACATTTGATGGATAGTTCATTTTAAGGAGTCGTCTATAGCGGTTATGCAGTTATTGCTACATAATTATTCACCCCCTCCCAACCTCCCCTGTTAGGGTGAGGAACAGTTCCCTCCCCTAGCAGGGGAGGGTTAGGGAGGGGTGTGAACGATTACATCATTAATTAAAATCGTTTTTATAGTTGAGGTAAAAATGGCAAAAAAATCTCGTCGTCGTCCAGTTCGTGATGAAGTACGTTCACGCAGACAGGCAAAGAAACGACAACAAAATCTTTTATTTATTGGCTTTGGGGTTGCGCTTGTTGCACTCATTGGCCTTGTGGTTTATGTAAATATTAGCGGCAGCGCACCTGTCACTGGCGAAGAAAGTTTTGCGAGCCAAGGCAACTCGCATATCGACTTTGGCAGTGCATCGCCCATTGAGTACAACAGCACACCACCAACATCTGGACCACACTATAGCGGTATTGCCGCGTGGCGCGTTTACAATCCCTATCGAGAAGTAGAGCCAGATGAACCAGTTCGCTATGAGCAGTTGGTCCACAATTTAGAGGATGGCGGGGTTGTCATCTACTACCAATGCGAAGAAGCCTGCCCAGAGTTGGTTGCGCAACTTGAAGAGGTTGCTTCACCTTATATTCGTGCAGGTCGTCATGTAGCCGTGGCACCCAACGACCCGAATTGGACCAGAAACAACAGCCAGCCCTTACACAAAGACATGAATGCGCTGATTGCAGCAACTGCATGGCAGAAGCTGCTTACATTAGACGAGTTTGATGCCGATATGTTGCGCACATTTATAGACCGCTACGAGGGTATTGATCATCATCGACCATCTTAGGCCATTCCACAAAATAAAGTACCCGTTCAGTTAGCACGCCTCGTGCTTACAGTGAGTTGGCAAAAAGCGTGCTAATTACTCTGGAAAATACTGCATAAGCGGCCTGACCAGAGGACCCTTTTAACTCATCTTTTTGAGTTACAAGCCGTATTACCACTGGTAAATACCAACTCACTGTAACTGTGCGGGTCGAACTCGTGAATCAACCCGCACGAGGGCGTGCTAACTGAACGGATTATGGGTAATTTTTTTGTGGAATAGCCTTAGCGGATGAGATGGGCCAGTGTTCGGTGGACCGGTGTTCAGTGGGCCGGTGTTCGGTGGGCCGGTGTTCGGTGGGTCAGTTTATTTGTACCGATTACCGACCCACCGACCTACTGATTACCGACCTCCCAGCTGACCGTCGGATTTGCGTATAACAAAAGTTGAGTTACTTCTAAATATGCATGGTGAACATTGTATATAGACCAAAAAAATTTGTCAATTATACAAACTGCATGTTTGGTCACATCAGGTCCATTTTAGACATTTTTTTAAATTATGCATATTACATATGTGTACTCTTGAGGTGTTAGTGGTTTTAAAGAGTTATCACAGAAAAAGCAATATGGATTCTATAAAAGTCATTTATAGAGCGTTTGAAACGAAACAATGAAGACAAACAGTTATCCCTATAGGCTTATGTGGTCAGTTGAAGCACTTGTTCCAAGGTGTCAATAATCATCTGTGATTTGAAAGGTTTTGTTACATACGCATCCATGCCCGCGGCAAGACAACGATCACGGTCTTCCCTCATTGCATGAGCAGTCAAGGCAATGATAGGAATATGGGTAACGGGTTGGTCGCCATCCATTTCCTGTTCTCGAATGGCACGGGTTGCATCTAAACCGCTCATAATAGGCATCTGAACATCCATAAAGATCACATCGTATTCGTTCGCTCGCCAAGTATCCACAACCTCTTGTCCATTATGGACCAGTGTCACCTCATAGTCTTTCTTCTTTAACATAGCGTGAATGATCTTCTGGTTTACTGGGTTATCTTCGGCCACGAGAACCCGTATAGCCTGGGATGGGGCGTCATTCTCAGGAGATTCATTTTGTGTCTGATTTACATTGCTTTCTTTTTTTCTTGCTATGCTCACATCTACCATCGGTTTTGTATGTTGTGGTAATTCATTTGTATGCTGAGATCGGTTGAGATGCGCCATCTGAATATGCATATTTGGTCGGGTGAACACTTGGCTATCACCCAATTCCCTTTCATCCATTGTTGTTGTCTTTACACTAAAACGATGATTTGCCTGTACTGTCATTGCATTATCATAGAAGAGATTGACCTTGAAATGAAAAGTGCTGCCCACCCCGACTTCACTTTCCACCCACATTGTGCCGCCCATCATCTCGACAAGTCTTTTAGAAATCGCCAACCCTAGACCCGTACCACCATATATACGTGTAGTCGAATCATCTGCCTGTGTAAATGGCTCAAAAATTTTGGTCAGCTTGGATGTTTGGATGCCAATCCCTGTATCTTGAATGGAAAATTGCACGATGATCTTCTCAGGTATCTCCAAGATGGGTGGATCGGGTGGGGTTGAGATGGGCGTTACGCGGATGGCGACATGCCCATCCTCTGTAAATTTTATCGCATTGCCCACAAGATTGATCAGTACCTGACGTAAACGCGTCGCATCACCAGACAGTACATCAGGAGTTTTGGGTTCAATCAACGTTTCAAGCGTAATCGACTTGCGGTCTGCCTCCACCTGAAGAATGTCAACCACCTCTCGAACCAACTGATGAAGCGAGAAAGGTGCATCTGTCAAAATCAACTGTCCAGACTCCACTTTGGAAATATCCAAAATTTCATTGATCAGTTCTAACAATGTCTCGGCAGAGCTACGGACCATTGTCAGCGAATCACGTTGGTCTGTGCGAAGTTGCGTGTCAAGCACAAGCTCGGTCATGCCGATGATGCCATTCATGGGGGTACGAATTTCATGGCTCATGTTGGCTAAAAATCTTGTTTTGGCTTCACTGGCCGATACAGCCTGTTCTTTGGCTTCTAAGAGAACTTTTTCGTTTGTGCGTCGCTCTTGATGATAGCGAGCGAGGATTACTGTACTTAAGATTAGCAGTAAGCAAAAAAATCCAAGCAAGGATGTCATTAAACGGAATGAGGCATTGGTAATATCCGACCAGTTTTTAATCCACGCGCTATACTCATGTTGCGTAACTCGAATAGCATCATTGATGTCGTATTCCATCGCCTCAAGCGTAGATAAAATTTTTTCTTGTAGTGCAACATCCTGGGGGGATTGCCCCCATTGATTGAGATTACCCCGAAGAGCTGCCCACTCAATATCAAAATTTTCGACAATCTCTGCGCCTTCGGGTGGTAAATGCTTGAATGTGCTCCATGTTTGTAGCTGGTTGAGGCGGCTAGAAACAAGATTCTGATGTAGGGCAAACGTCTCTGGGTCAAACTCTTCCACGCCACCCTCAATATGATTGGTCAGACGTAGTAGCTCACGTTGCACCTGCGCAATATCGCGAATGGGAAGTTCGCTACGCTGCACATTCTCTTTTTGTTGTGTCAGTCTATTTTGGAGAAGAAGACTCATGAGTAAGATGACAAATAGTGAGGCGAAGACAAATAAACCAAGGATTTGTAAGAGCAGAGATAAGATACTACGAGGTTTTGTAACGTCAAGAATGTTTGACTGATTCTTAGCTTTTTTGTAAATCATATAACCTAATCTGATTGAAATTCCTCGTTGAAGTCTAGATAATGCGTGCCAACATCGACATCCCAAATGACGTACTTTGATCAGTATACTCACTTTACAAGAAAAAAGCGTCATTCATCTGACTGGTTTTTCTTAAGACTATAACAGCAAATCAAAAAACAGCAAACATTGGCACGAATCTTTTTGAACTAGCTAATTTTTATGCATAATGATAAAGAAACACGACACAAGAATCTATTCTTACCAAAAAGATAAAAAATGTACATGCATTAAGAGAACAAATCTGTCTTATAACATCAACAAGCAGGCTCTTCTCACAAAGTCTCTAAGTGAAGTGTGACAAGCAGAATTGGCTTACTTTATAGTATCATTTAAGCATTCAGATTTCATGGCATGAGCGGTCAAAGCAATGATTAGGATATGGGCGGAGGGTTGATTGCTCTCTTATAATATTAACACTCAGCAACTTTTGGAGAAATAAAATTAGTGATTATAAGAATGAGTTGTGGTATCGAACGTTTCATCGATAAAACCACTTATCTCAACTCAGTGCAGTTTATTGTTTTGACATAACACACGCAAATCAATGATTGTTAAATTTCATTAAAATGGTGTGAAACGCTATATTTATAGTGCTTGATTACAATACCCAAAATCAATGACAATAAGAAAAACTGAATCACAATCAGACAATTCATTTCAAATCTATGTTACAAAGGAGAACGATTTATGAGCGATATGCAAGATCAAACCAGTGTAGCGGCGGCTCTCAGCAGCACCATGTATCACCCAGCCGAGGCGGTCATCGCCAACGCCAATGTGCCCAACTACATGGATGTGCGGGCGGAAGCCCTAGCAGACCCACTGAGCTATTGGGATGCGCGCGCCAAAGAGATGGTTGAGTGGTATCAACCGTATGAAACCATCATGGACAACAGCAATGCACCCTTCTTCAAATGGTTCTTGGGGGGTAAAATCAACATCGCCCACAATGCGTTGGACCGTCACGCCGATGGCGACAATAAGGATAAGGTCGCCTTTATTTGGGAAAGCGAGGCAGGTGAGACCAAGAAAATGACCTATGCCGAACTGCGTGATGAGGTCAATCGATTTGCCAATGTCCTCAAAAGCCAAGGGGTCAAAAAGGGCGATACGGTCACTATCTACATGGGGCGTGTGTTGGAATTACCCATCGCAATGTTGGCCGTGGTCAAAATCGGTGCGATCCACAGCGTGGTCTACGGTGGCTTTAGCTCAACCGCACTCGCTGACCGCATTGGTGATGCCGACAGCAAGGTGCTGATCACCTGTGACGGGGCATGGCTGCGTGGCAAAACTGTCAATCTCAAGGACATCGCCGACGAAGCACTGGCACGTGAGGACAGCCCAGCGACCACGTGTATTGTCTACCAAGCGACCAATCAGGATGTCAACATGACCGAGGGTCGTGATGTCTGGTGGCACGAAGCAATGGCGGGGCAAAGTGCCGATTGTGAGACAGAGCAGATGGATGCCGAAGATCCAATGTTCATTCTCTACACCAGTGGAACCACAGGTAGACCCAAGGGGGTCATGCATACATGTGGCGGCTATCAGGTCTACACAGCGACCACGTTGAAATATGTCTTTGATGTCAAAGAGGACGATGTGTGGTGGTGTGCTGCGGACCCCGGCTGGATCACGGGACACAGCTATATCGTCTATTCACCGTTGGTGTTGGGGCTGACCAGCATCATCTACGAAGGCGCACCAGGCTATCCATCACCAGACCGCTGGTGGGAAATTGTAGACCGCTACGGCTGCACCATTCTCTACACCGCACCAACTGCCATTCGTGGCCTGATGCGCTTTGGCGATGAGTGGCCCAACAAGCACAGCCTCAGCACACTACGTCTTCTGGGTACAGTGGGTGAACCCATCAACCCAGAGGCATGGCGTTGGTATCACACTGTTATCGGTAAAGAGCAATGCCCCATCATCGACACATGGTGGCAGACCGAGACGGGTGGCTTTATGATTACGCCAACGCCCGTCGTTCCACTCAAGCCGGGCAGTGCAACCGTGCCTTTCACAGGCATTGAAGCCGATGTGGTACGCGAGGACGGCTCTTCTTGTGATGCAAACGAAGATGGCTACTTGGTCGTCAAAGGACCTTGGCCGGGCATGGCACGCACGGTTTGGGGCGATCCACAACGCTATCAGGACACCTATTGGTCCGAGTTTGCCGAGCAGGGCTGGTACTTTACAGGGGACAGTGCGCGCAAGGATGATGATGGCTACTTCTGGATCATTGGTCGCATGGATGATGTCATCAAGGTCAGTGGCTACCGCCTGGGTACAGCCGAAATCGAGAGTGCGCTCGTCAGCCATGAATCTGTGGCCGAGTCCGCCTGTATCGGTATTCCAGATGAACTGCGTGGTAACGTCATCCACGCCTACTGCATCCTCAACGCGGGAGTGGAAGGCAGCGATGAACTGGTCGCCGAGTTGAAGGCACACGTGCGCAGCGAGGTCGGTCCAATCGCCGTCCCAGCCGTCATCAACTTGGTGGATACCCTGCCCAAGACCCGCAGCGGTAAAATCATGCGTCGTCTCCTCAAGGCCGAAGTACTCGGCCAAGAAAAGGGTGACACTAGCACACTTGAAGATTAAAATAGTGAATAACAAATAGTGATTAGTGAATAATAAATAGTAAATAGTGATGAGTGATGAGTGATGAGTGAATAGTGAATAGCCAATGGTGAATAATTAATAGTGTATTACATATTTTCATCAACACTCATGCAATAAAAATTACTAACACGCGATAAAATATCATCTAGCCACAGTAAAATTAACTATTTAATACATGTAATTTTCTATATTATTCACTCATCACTATTCACTCATCACTATTCACTATTCACTATTCACTGACTTTTGTCTGCTACTCAATCCGGCATTGGCTTTTACAGCATTCTGATGATTCAAAGATGTACAGTTTTATGATAAACTGATCATCCGATGTTTCAATCATAACTCAATTGGGGAGTAGCAAACTTTATGCAGACACACACCACAAAATCTTCTTTCGCCTCTGTGTGCTTGTTCATCATCTGTATAGGCACACTTTTTACGCTTATATCCTGCACGTCAGCATCATCAGCACAGGTCACATCAGCAGACGCGGCACAAGAGGGGGCAGATGTGACCTATGCAGGCAAAAAAATCCTTTGGGTCGATTCCTATCACGATGGCTATGAATGGTCGGGGGAAATTGAGTCAGGGCTACGCACCGTTTTGGACCAAACAGACATCACCTGGGAGATTGTGCGTATGGACACCAAGCGCAATGATGGCGACGAGTTTGGAGAACAGGCGGCTCTGGCAGCCAAGGCTAAGATTGAGTCATTTCAGCCCGATGTCCTCATCGCCTGTGACGATAACGCGCAAAAATATCTGGTTGAACCTTACCTAAAGGACACCGATTTGCCCGTGGTCTTCTGTGGCGTGAACTGGGATGCCTCTGTCTATGGCTATCCGGCCAGCAATGTCACGGGCATTGTGGAGGTGGAGCTGGTTGCCGAGTTATTTGAGCATCTCAAACAATATGCCAAAGGCGACCGCGTTGTCTATCTGGGGCCAGATGTTACAACCGAGCGTAAGGTCACACAAATCTACAATGAGCTATTTTTTGACGGTGAGATGGGCATCCATCTGGTCAAAACATTTGACGAGTTTAAAGCCGCGTTTATTGATCTTCAAAAAGAATACGACATTGTCTATATTGGCAACAAGGTCGGTCTGGACGGCTGGGATGATGCCGAGGGTGAGCAATTTATCATCGAGCATTCGGTTGTGCCTACTGGATCACGTAGTGCATGGCTGATCCCCTATGCGCTGATCACGCTGGCAAAACGGGGTGACGAGCATGGTGAATGGGCCGCGCAAACCGCACTAGATATCATCGACGGGATGCCTATCTCGGACATACCCATCACCCAAAATCAAACAGGTGAACTTTTTCTCAACTTAAATATTGCGGAGACGCTCGATATTGTCTTTACACCTACAGAACTACGCAACGCAGACATCTACGATGCCATTTATGAGCCAAATCAATAGAAAACAGTTATCTTTGTTCTTTACCTTTTTTACAGCGTCGATTCAGCGTAAAATCCTGTCAAGTTTTGCCATTGTTATCGTCCTCGTCCTGCTCATGGCCTTGGCTGGGTATGGACAGCTGGCGCAGGTCCGTCAATCCGCACGTCAAGTGCGGCCCGCCAGCACACAGATGCAGGGTGTCCAGTCGTTTGCGCTCGCTCTCTCCTCGCTCAACACCAACATGGAACGCTTTCTGGTCGTTGGCGGAGTACAGTTTGAGGATGATCTCAAGGCAGATTTGGCGCGCATGGCGACATCCATAAAGGTCATCGCAGGCAATGCGACTCAAACCGCAGATGATCAAGCGGTGACAGTCGAACTGACACAAGCCACAGCCACGCTAAAAGAACAGGTCAATGCATTGCTCAACGCCACATCATCCAGAGAGAAAAATCGACAAATCTTTGCCTTCTATCAGCAATCCGCAGTGATTGAGGAACTGCATAAACAACTCTCTGATCAAATTCTGAGGCAGCTACAAACGCGCGCCTTGCAGCAGGAGACCATCACGTCCAACGTCATCACCCAATTTGTCCTCATGGTTGTGCTGGTGGCAATCGTGGTGTTGATCGCCTCCATGCTTGTCACGCGCAGCATCGCCCAGCCGCTCTCCACCCTCGCCACAACAGCCACCCAAATCGCTGAGGGACATCTGGATGCACGTGCCGATGTGCCCAGTAAAGATGAGATTGGGCAATTGGCCTTGGCCTTTAACAGTATGACCGACCAACTACGCGACCTGGTTGAAACATTAGAAGAGCGCGTGGAGACACGGACCCAACGTTTACAGACGGTCGCTTCAGAATTGGCCGATGCAAAAGAACGCGCCGAACGCGCCAATCATGCCAAGAGCGAATTCCTCTCCAACATGAGTCATGAGCTGCGCACACCGCTTAACGGTATTTTGGGGTATGCACAAATTCTCCAGCACCGTGAAACCTTTGATGTTGAAAAAACACATCAGGCTGTTGATGTCATCGCCCAGAGCGGCGACCATTTGCTGACCTTGCTCAATGATATACTAGACCTCGCCAAAATTGAAGCGCGCAAGCTTGAAATTTATCCCACCGCCGTGCAGCTATCACCATTTTTGCGTGGCATCGCTGGCATCATCGAAACCCGTGCGCATGAAAAAGATATCCTCTTTGTCGCCGAGATTGAGAATAATCTGCCAACAGGGATCATGGCCGATGAAACGCGTCTGCGCCAAGTACTGCTCAATCTGTTGGGCAATGCCGTCAAGTTTACCCATCGCGGTGAGGTGACACTGCGTGTAGGCCAGTCTGTGATTGACACGGGTGAATCGACACAAATACAACGAGCGGTTCCGCAAACAGATTATTGTATGCTCCACTTTGAGATTGAAGATACGGGCATTGGTATTGAACAGGAGAATTTACAAAAGATTTTCCAGCCCTTTGAGCAGGTGGGCGAACACCAAGCGCGCGCAGAAGGCACAGGGCTAGGGCTGGCAATCAGTCAACGCTTAGTGCAGGCAATGGGCGGGGCTATCCAAGCCCATAGCACGGTCGGCACAGGTAGTTGTTTCTGGTTTGACCTCTCGCTGCCCGTCGTTGCGTTGAAAGAGACAGCGACAGTCAAAGAGAGAGTGGTGATCACGGGCTACGAAGGTCAACCACGCACACTATTGGTAGTGGATGATACGCCCTTTAACCGTGCCATTTTGGTGGACATGTTAACGCCCTTAGGCTTTGAGATGTTTGAAGCCGACGACGGGCAGCAGGGCATCCTCAAAGCGCAGCAGATCCAGCCAGACCTGATCTTCATGGATATGGTCATGCCTGTACTCAACGGTTTTGAGGCGACCAAGCGACTCCGTCAGATGCCCGATTTGGCCGATATTCCCATTGTCGCCGTCTCTGCCAGCGTGTTTGGTCAGAATCAGGCCGACAGCATCCAAGCGGGCTGTGATGATTTTCTGTCCAAACCCGTGCAAATTGAGAAACTGCTCTCTATTTTAGAAACCCATTTACAGCTACAATGGACGCATAAACACTCATCGCCGGGGACAGGACAGAACAATGGGGATGATGACGCCAGCGAGGTGGCTGACATGGTTTTGCCACCACGAGATATCTTGACGCATTTACACTTATTGTCCGTGCAGGGGAATCTATTTGCGCTACAGCAGGAGTTAGACCAATTGCGTATGACAGGCGCGCAGTGGCATCCCTTTGTCGAGCAACTTCAGCAATGGGTAGATCGCTTTGATGATGAAAAATTAATCGCTATTTTGGCTGAAGCTATTGCATAAGGCTATTCCACAAAATAAAATACCCATTGAAACGCGGAATGAGCATTCTCTAGTGCGGGTTGTACACGAATAAACCAGCGTTAGAGAACGCCTACTCCACGTGGGTTTATTTCTGTGGATTCGTTTAAATCCAAACAACACCAGAGGAATCTATGGACTCACTAACACTTAAACCAATCGCAAAAATTGACGGTGAAATCAATCTACCAGGCTCCAAAAGTCTCTCCAACCGTGCGCTGCTCTTGGCTGCATTGGCTGAGGGGACGACCGAAATTGTCAACCTGCTCGAAAGCGACGACACACGTCACATGCTCAATGCACTCAAACAGATGGGCGTTGACTATCAGCTATCGGATGACAAAACCCAGTGTACGATGACTGGCAATGGCGGTCCACTCAACGTCGATGCCCCTGTCGAGCTATTTCTGGGCAATTCAGGCACAGCCACGCGCTCACTCTGTGGCGTGTTATGCTGTGGTGTCGGTGAGTTCACGCTGACAGGCGAGCCACGCATGGAGGAACGCCCGATTGGACCATTGGTCGATGCCGTGCGTCAAGTCATGGACCCAGCCACCAGCAGCATTACCTACCTAAAAAATGACGGCTTCCCACCACTTACCATCAACGCCAATGGGCTAACTGGTGGCAAAATGTCAATTGACGGTACGTTGTCGAGCCAGTTTATCACAGGTGTCCTCATGGCCTCGCCACTGGCAAAAACCGACACCACCATCGCCATCATCGGCGATCTCGTCTCCAAACCCTACATTGACATCACGCTCGATATCATGGCAAAATTTGGCGTTGAAGTACAAAACAACAACTACGAATCCTTTGTTGTCAAAGGCAACCAGACATACCGCTCACCAGGTCGATTTCTGGTCGAAGGCGATGCATCGTCGGCCTCCTACTTCTTGGCAGCGGGCGCAATCAAAGGTGGCGAGATCAAGGTCACGGGCATTGGCAAGAAGAGCATCCAGGGCGATGTCCAATTTGCGCATGTGCTAGAGGCGATGGGCGCAACTGTAGAGTGGGGCGATGAACATGTGATTGTGCGTCCCAATCAACAAAACGAGGGGAAGTTAAACGGTGTGGATATGGACATGAACCACATCCCAGACGCTGCCATGACCATTGCGACAGCCGCCCTCTTCGCCAACGGAAAAACAGTGATTCGCAACATCTACAACTGGCGGGTGAAGGAAACCGACCGCTTGGCGGCAATGGCGACAGAGCTACGCAAGGTTGGCGCGGAGGTGATTGAAGGCGAAGATTTTATCGAGGTCACACCGCCCTCTGAGTTCAAACATGCAGCCATCGACACCTATGATGATCACCGTATGGCGATGTGTTTTTCGCTGGTGGCACTTCACGAGGTATCGGTGACGATTAACGATCCCGGGTGTACGGCCAAGACCTTCCCGACCTATTTTGAGGCATTGGATTCAGTGAGTGCTGAATATTTGTAGTATATCAGATGGGTTTGCGCACAGAGGATGATAGGTACACAGGTAGGCAACCTATGTACCTATCAAGGTAGCTATGCGATTACGATTTTATGACAAAAATTACAATATATATCTGCTTCATATTATTCCTCACTGCCTGTCAGCCTATGTCACAACAAGACACGCCTGTCACTCCAGACACCCCTGTTACTGCGGAATGGGTCAGTACAGTAGATGATCGTCGCGCGTGGGGTCAAGGCTCGTTGATTCTAGGTGATCAACCCGTACAGATTTTAGTCCAAAATCTGACTGACAAAACGCTTGAGTTCGTTCAGATTGGCTATCCCCATCAGACGCTCTATTTTTCACGTGTCGCCGCTGGCACTATTTCCCCTGCTCAATTAATCCCCCGCACCTACCAGTCGATGGATATCACAGTCAGGACTGATGATAAGGTGTATCGTCAGCAGACATCCGATATGGAGGCAGAACGAGATAACTCCATTACAGAAGGTCGATATATGATTGTAATCGATATCCAAAATGAAACCCTTGTTGCCAACATGGAACCAATGTCGATTCTGAATAGCGAGGGGCTCCCTGTAATTGATGCCTTTATCCGTCAATTCAGGCGCGGCGTTGACGGCGAAATATCCTCCTTTCCACACATAGTACGTCAAACCATCTTTGATACAGTGATGGGTAAAAATGTCACCGCTGGCCGTGAAACAATCCGTATTGAGGGAGATGGGTTTGAGTATGAACGTATCGAAGCATACATTATGTACTCAAATGCGGTCGCAAAGAGCGCAGCCAGAACCGTTCAACCGGGTGGGAAATTGCTCACATGGGGGTTGTCTGGCGGGCGTAGCAACACAGTGGTTGTCAAAACACCCGTTGGTCGCATACCCAAATGGTGGCACTATGATCGTATGATACTGATGTATCATGGTGACAATGAAACCATCCTTGAGCAGCTAAACAACGTGACGCAGATGCCACCGATTGCCAGTCAGTTTGCACAGCCAGAAGAAGCACCGCAAAGTCAAGTGCGGCTACTGAACATGGGCAACATCGCCTTATCCGATATTTCTATCACCATTGGTGATGACCTACTGTCTTTTGGCAGACTCAATCCATACCAAACGAGTGACTATCAGCCTGTAGACTATATCTATGAATACACCCATTTAAGGGCTACGCCCGACAATCAGCCTGATTTGCGGCGCAGTCTGAACACCAATCCCAAGAGCAATCTCACCATCCTTGACCCCGGGGCATATACATTGGCGATTGATATCAGTGCCAAGGATGGAGATAGTGGTATGGTCTATATGGATGAAGAGACACCATTTATAGATGATGAGCTTATCAACAAAAAATGGTTTTGGGAATTTGCTATCCTTCCAGAGGATAGCACCACAAAAGTACGCCCTTCTCATCATCAGAGTAAGCCTTGGCCTCACGTTGAGTTTACGTCCAAAGACAATCCGAATGGACCCGGGCTGTGGCTTTCCGGAGAAACTGGCTGCAACTACATGGCTGGGGTCTATTTCGTCAACGACAACCAACAGCTTGTCATTCCACCAATTATCATGCAAGCAATGTTCTGTGGGGGAATGGCAGGTGAGTCCGAAGCAATTTTTAGCGAAAGCCTACGAGGGATCAGCCGTTACGAGTTTCTTGGCGATGGAAGATTGGAGATTTATACACCACAAGGGGCGATGTTGGTGTTTAGCCCAAAAAAGCCCGCATTACAAAGATTGTTGATTGTCACCCATGAAAATGACAAAACAGAACATACCGAAACATGTGATGCAAGCGTGATGGCGCAAATCGTCACTGATTTCTTTGACGCCTTCAATCTCGGCGACCGTGATGAAATTGCACAATTTTTTGGTGACACATTTGACCTCTATCAAGTGTGGGAAAACGACCCTGAATCGCAAATACTGACAGCTTATGATGCCTTTGCTGCTGATGAGTCGAGCATGGTTGTGACAGGGAAACGCCGTCCACGCGACGAGATCATTCCTTTATTGCTCGATTATTTTGCAAAACGAGGTATGCAACATGAGCAACTAGCACTTGTTGCACTTCAATCGCGCGGTGACAGCGTGATGTTTATGGCCCGACGGCAGGCCGACGACATCAACCCTGCTTGGGGGCCAGATTTTCATGCTTTTGGACGTGGCATTATCAACTGTGCGGATCGAACCATTGAGATGATGAACCTCCGCATGGTTGCCGAGCCACAGACCATTTGCCCTACGTCAACAGGGGATTGGTCGCCACAAAAAACAACATTGGTTTGTGACAATGGCTGGCCTGTACCAGATTCGCAACCCTCTCCGGCAACTCTATTGGACAATACGCTCATCCTTTACACCAGTCCTGACGATCCCATCGCCAAGCCAATCGACCAGACTTGGGGATTGCGCGCGCATCCAGCGATTGCGCCGTTTGATGACCCTTTGTTTGACTCAACCTATGGACAGTTGGCTTATGGCGAACGATTGCGCTTGGGCTTTGGACGAAGCGCATCACCTGACGGTCGCTATTTACTTATCTCTGGGTTAGAGCCGCGTACAGATGTTACACAGCCTTACGATTCCTATCTACAGCTTGTTGATTTACGGACAGGAAATCACCGCCAGATAGCCCCATCAGGGCGTTTAATAACATGGAGTCCCACCAGCGACCGTTTTGCCTATGTTGATGTAAACAGCCTTTATGTGCAACTTTTTGATTTTCCTGAGCCACAACTACTCTTTAGTCATGAGGAGCTACACGGGTTATTTGTCAAATGGTCACCAGACGGGCAGTGGATTGCTGTAACCACACGTCATACAGGCGAAACCGAGAAACCCGGTGCATCTCCACCATTAACAGAAACTCTCTGGCTGGTTTCGCCCGATAGCGGTTATGTGCGTGAGTTGGCAACAATACCGACACCGCCATTTGAACACGCTCCTCAAGAATTGGCTTGGTCATCCGATGGTCAACACATTGTTTTTCAAGACTATGTCATAGACTTGACAACGGCACAGCCTATGGAAGAGATGGTTCGCCTAGAAGATGTGGGCATTGTCAATACTTGGATGCCTAACAAATCACAGCTTTTGGTGAAGGGGCAATCTGGTCTGAGGCTGATCAACCCCAATGGTGACATAATTATCAATTTTGCGGAGCAGGACATCCATCCACTCAGCCCCCAAATTTCTCGTGCAGGTGACAAACTAGCCTTTACGCTAAGAGACGATTATGGCACATTATTGCTGTTTATCTACGATTTTGAAACAGAAATCAATTGGTTCGTGAGTAACCTATCAAACTTGGCACCCAATGGCATTGGCAGTCTTCGATGGAATGCGGATGACACGGCCATCATTTTTGACAATAGACAACTCCAAAGCCCAATTTGGGTGATCCAAGCACAGCCCGATAGCCAACCAGAGGTCATTATCGAAGATGGATTGCTGATCAATACGTATGCTATGCCAGCCATTGATTAACCTACGGACAACATCCCGCACGATTCCAGTGTTTCGCAATCACAATTCAGCCCCATTTCCAACATGGCTTTCATCTGCTGAGTCCGTTGAATCAGCTCGTCCAACTCGGCAATCTTCTGCGGAGCCATTGCCTTCCAACGAGACGATGGCGTTAGTTGCGTCGAAAAACCGTAAAATAGCTCTTTGATTTCTGCCAATGTCCAGCCCGACTCTTGTGCGCGCTGAATGGCCGCCAGCCTCAACAACACCGAGTCATCATAATGCCGCCGTCCATTCACGCGTGACGGTTCAGGCAGAATGCCAATGCTTTCATAATAGCGTATGGTCGAGGTTGGTGTCCCCGTCTTCTGTGCAACTGTGCCGATGCTCATATCAGAATTCATCTCAAAAATTCCCTCAAATTGGCTCTTGACTTCAAGTACACTTCAAGTGTTATGCTTTTCTTTAATGGCAGCATTGCCTCAATATGCAGTGTTGCCCATTTAGGAGTGGCGATTTAATAACTTTCGCATGTTCAGTGAGCACGCCCCGTGCGGTCTGATCCAAGTGGGGACGTTATTAAATCGCCATTCCTTATAGTCTAACAGAAAAAGAATCGTCTAAACTGGAAGAAAGGCAACAACTATGGAAAAAAGTGTACCAATTGCATGTACGCTGCCAGAAATGGCACTGGAAGCGCGCACCGATGACATCTCACAGAACTTCTTGGCTCATGCACTGAGCGTAACTGAGTTGACTGATGGCTATCAGCTTCAATTTCCAAATGAGCATACGTGGTTCCAAAAAGTCACCGAGTTTGTGGCGGCAGAGCGGCAATGCTGCTCCTTTTTGCGTTTTGAGATTGAGGTCCCACCACAGGAACAATCGGATTCATCACCTTTGTCATTGCGATTACGCGGTGAGGATGGCGCAAAAGAATTTTTACAGGGGATTTTGCAACCAGCAGTGGAAGGAGTGAGTCATGACTAGATTAAAGAAATTTGGCATTGCAGGTGCAATCATCAGCGCACTGCTCTGTGTGACGCCCGCGCTGGTGATGCTCTTTGGTGCGTTGGGCGTGGGATGGTTAAGTGGCTATATTGACTATATAGTCGTACCCGTGTTACTACTCTTTGTAGGCATCACGGGCTATGCGTACCTTGCATCCAATAGAGCCAAGTCAAGCAAGTTGGTAGAATAGGAGATTGATCCAATGATTAGGATTTAGAGAATTTGTCTAGCTCAGAGACATAATCGCCAACCATTGGACCAATCTAATACATGGTCACGCCGAAGAGACCAGAATATCTTCAGCAAGCACAGGAATAATGGGTGGCCGAATTGACGATACCCCTGCTGCATCACGCGGCACACCCGTTTCCTGTGCCACAATTGCCCCTACTGTCGATTCACAATAGCGCCCCTGACACGCACCCATCCCACAGCGTGTACGCAACTTCACGCTACGTAAATCCTGCGCACCATCTGCAATGGCCGAGCGCACAGCCCCCGCCTGCACCATCTCACAGCGGCAGACCATCGTCTCATCGCTGACAAGCTCCAGTAACCCCGGTCGGATCAGCAAACGGTCATGCACCATATCAAGAAAACGCGCCTGCTTTTGTCGCTCTGGTTCCAACGTTTGTATATGCCGGGTCGTGTCGGCTGCCGTCTGCTTGCCCAACCGTGCCAATACATGATGCGCACACATCTGTCCCTGCACCTTCGCCATATCCTTGCCACCGATGCCCGTCACATCACCCGCGACAAACACACTGGGGATGCTGGTTTCAAAGGTATCGTCATGCTTTGGGTAGAATGCATCGACAGCTAAGTCATAGACATGCTCACAGCCAAGATGACGGGTCAATGCCAGATTGGGCAGAAACCCCAACGCCGCACAGATGGTGTCTACCTCAACAACGGTTTCGGTCTCATAAAGCAGTTTGCCGCTAGCGTCAATTTTGCCATAAGCAACACCTGTCACCTCAGTTTCGCCAATCGCACGGAAGATGGCATGTTGGAAGCGCATGGGAACGCCTTTGCGCAACAGGGCAGAGCCGTAATGCCAAGCGTCCTTGATACGCTCCGTCTGCCCCCAAAAGGCACGTGGCATCTTACGCAACCCATCCCACTGTGACGCCGTGTCGAGTACCGCCACAACCTCTGCACCCACCTCCGCCAATCCAGCAGCTGCCGCCAACAACAACGGTCCACTGCCGGCCACCAGAATACGCTTGCCGGGTAGAATCCCATGTCCTTTGAGCAACATCTGCGCCCCACCAGGTGTGATGACACCCGGCAGATGCCAACCAGGAAAGACCATCGGTCGATCATAGGAGCCAGGGGCAAGTAATAATACCTTGGCCTCAACTGTCTTGATCGGCTGTGGTGTCTGTAGACGGATGGTATATCCCGACCCATCGCCATTTTCATCAGGGAATATGCCCCAAATGGCCGTCTGATAAAGGATATCGACACCGGATTCATCGACCTGCGACCGTAAATCAACAAACTCATGTTGACGTTGGTCCGCTGGCTTATGTGTTTGCGCAAACTCGGCTGGTGACTGCTTGAAGTAATGCCCCCCCAACTGCGGATACATGTCCAGCAACACCGCATCCACCCCCGCATTGCCCAACACAACCGCCGCCGCCATCCCCGCCGGACCACCACCGACAATCGCCACATTCACCTGTCTATGCATCTTCCCCTCCCACTTCTTGTGCGCCAGTTTTGTCAATGCCAAATTGCGTACTGATGCCCATTCCCTCCTGCACAGGCGTCACACACGCGCGAACATCCGCCACGCCATCGACCGTCACCAAGCACTGATGACAGACACCCATTCCACAGAAGAGGGTGCGCGGCAGGTTGTATGCGCTGGGTTGGGTGAAGGTGCGCTTGCCCATGAGCATGAGGACGGCGGCGATGGATTCGCCAAGGTAGGCTTGAGTGGGTTGGCCGTCGATGGTGAGTTGGATTTTGGTTGTGTTTGGTTTATTGGTGAGTCTGGTAGCAGTCATCAATTTCTCTTCTAGGACGTAAGTGGATTGACAACAGTCAGTTTGTCAATCCATCTAAAATGTTTTACATCTGCGGTAACAAGCGGCAGGTTATAAAAAATTGCTGTTGCCCCAATAAACGCATCCCCTAAATTGATTTTACGTTTTTGTCGTAAAAGAATAGCTTGGTCAATAATAGGAGATGTCAGTGGCAAAACTGTCATCTGTTGAAAAATATGCTCATAAGTAGTTTTGTCAGCTGATGTTAGTTGATGATACCCTAAAACCTCCACGAGACTGGTTGCAGATACCATACAAGGATTTTCATCTATAAATTTCCTGATTGTTGGATAGCCTGGTTTTCCGGCGTAAATTACAATATTGCTATCAACCACCATTACTCACCTTCTCCTCTTCTCGGAATGGCAAATTTCTATCTTGACGAATTTCCCTCTGCCACTGAACTGGGTCGGAAATATCTAATTCATCGCGGTCTGCGATTTCTTGAAATAGATCTACCAGCGTCTTGTTGTTTTTGTTTGTGTCTTGTGATTTAGGAGGCTGATACAAAAACTGATTGATTATGTTGAAAACAGTGTCCAAATGTTGATCATCTAAGTAATCAACGGACATTTTTATTTGTTCTCTTAAAATCATGTTTATTTCCTCCTTCCTTTTTCTTGTTACATCATCGGAGTAATTTGTCAACCCAGAGGGGCTTGTACCATTGCTTTTAACATTGTGAAATCGTGTGAGAGTTTGGTCAATAAGCCATTTTGTTTTTTGTTCTAGCTCATCATACCCACAGATTCCAACAATATTAATAAAAGAAACTCGGTCCCAGTATAATTCCTTCGTCACATCAGTAAAATTTGGCAATGCAGAATAAAATAAAATTTCGGTAGAGATTTCGCTATCTCGTATGTTCCGAATTAACGTATCACCGTTGCCCTTTTCACTAATATGGTAATCAGAGAGAATTAAATCATACTGTTGTGATAGAAGGGTTTGCTGTGCGGTTACAATATCCTCAAAGTCGTCAATAACAGGCATGAAACCAAGCTCAGCAAGATAATGTTCAATATTTGTAATCAGTCCTAGCATTTTTATATTTTCAATTCGATCATCTACCCAAAGAATTTTGTAATGTAAACCCATAAATATTTCACCTATTAAATGTAAGAGTAAACTCTACACCTTTTGACACTTTATTATTGACCTGTATTTCACCATTAAGCTTTTTGATTACATCAAAACAATGATAAAGACCAAGCCCTGCACCGCTTGTTGTCGTGAATCTAAAATCGAAAATTTTGTCTATAATTGCATCGTCTATACCGTCACCATTATCAATAATATGAAGTTTCAGCATTTCATCATTTATATCATGCCAACGAAAGATCAATTTTGTTGCATTGGCTCTTTCTGCGTTACTAATAAAATTATCCATAAGGATAATTACCTCGATAGGACGAAATGACTTAATAAACGTTTCCTTGGGAATATTTTCAATCTCAATGACAAGATGTCTGCCATTCATCTTGTGATGGCTATAATTTTTATAGACATTTTCAATATATTCATTGACAAAAGCAATTAAATCTTGACTAATTTTATTGGTATTTGTATTGAAATTTGCCTTGGTCACAAATTGCGCAAATGTTGCAATTTCATTGTTTTTGATATCTATTTTGGAAATAAGGTCTAAAATCGTTTTTTCAGGCTCATGATTCTTTACAGCATCAATCAA
Source organism: Chloroflexota bacterium (assembly GCA_039029935.1). Classification (GTDB taxonomy): domain Bacteria; phylum Chloroflexota; class Anaerolineae; order Caldilineales; family Caldilineaceae. The sequence continues at coordinate 568 of JBCCFC010000007.1, read as the reverse complement.
TTGTGTCGTGAAATGAGATATCAAATTAGAATTGCGATTGATATGATGTTGCAAACTGAGCAACTCTTTTGTGTCCGTTCCAACAGCAGCTCTAGCAAAAAGTGTTTCTTTAATTTGAGCCTCAAGCTCTTCTTGTTGCGAATTCACTGTTTTTGACAATTGCTCAGATTGTTTCTCAACGAACATCGCTCGTTGATTTGCTGTAATCACATCGCTATCTAATGCCTGCACAGCTTTGTTTGCTCTTTGAACTTCACGAATTAGAATAGCATCATCGTTATTTTTTGCAATTTCTGCAACGTTTCTAAGTGCATTGTGAACATAATTATCTTGTTTGTCTTCGATAATGTCAGAAGAGTTCTCTTCATAGTCCATGTCAATCAGGCCTAAAGGATTCACCATGTTATTTTGTTTTTTATTTTTTACTAACATGCACACTCCTTGTCTAGCAAACCAAATAAAAGTCTATTTAATACTCTTTTACTTCCGCGTATAAGTTTACCAAAGTACTGGCTCGTAATCTAAATTTTGTTCCATGATTATGTCCCGTCCGTGCATCAAAATCAAT
>JBCCFC010000006.1:0-32116 GCA_039029935.1 Chloroflexota bacterium | reverse complement strand
TTAAGGCTGAGAAAATAGGTGGCGATGGGTTCTACGGATGGAATAATGTCACCGTTGCCATGCACATATAGCACCACACCATTGGGATTTTCAGAGAAAAAGCGGACCACATTGATGGTAGCACCTTCGACCTCAAGGTTGCTCTCTTCAAAAGGGTGGATGAAGGTATATTTGTACTCTGGGTCGAGCTTTGTTGGGTAGAATATCAGATTTTCCTGATTCAGATATAGGTATGTACAAATACCAATATACCCAACAATAATCAAGATGGCGATAGATACGACAAATATTTTCACGTCTGTAATCCTGTCCTGTCACTACATTATACGCTGCTTAAGGCCGAAATGTGCAGCCTAATTTAGGTTCTTGAGCCACACCTGAATGACAGCCTGGCCCTGTTGAGCCTTTATGGGTAAAGATGCAGACATTTGGAAGAGCCAATGCCTCTGCGTTTGGGTCTACTCCGCTATGATACAAATCTAGACTTTGCAAATTGGTGAGTTTGCCTATTTCTGGCGGTAAGCTTGTAATGTGTCCAAAGCTATAGCCGAAACCCAGATGTGTTAGTCGAGAAAGGTTACCTATTTCAGGCGGAACATCGCCCTGTGCATTTCGTACAGCAAGGCTTATTTTCTGTATATGTCCATCACAAGAGCATGTGATTCCTTTCCAACCACAAGGGGTTTCGCTCTCGGATAGTTGAATCGGCTGACCATCTTCAGGAGGTGCTTTAATCGGCCATGAGCCATACTCACTATAATCCTGATATGTTTGACCTGCACCAATTTGACCCGTATAGTGCCAATTCGCTCCACCAAGGCTACGATGGATTGCCCATAATGCCTCATACTCAGCCGTATCCGCTAGCTGGACTTCATTTTCGATACACCAAAGCTCTTCCATTGCCTTCTGTGACAGTTTGACTTGGGATAAATCTGTAACCGCAGACATAGGCGTTGGTATTTCTTGCCAGAGCGTTTCATAGGCTGTTAGATTTTCGCGATCAACAATATAGATAAATTTACCGTTATGCGCAAGTGCAGATGGTTTTATCGGATGAATTGCTTCTGGACCTTGTTGAGGGAAGTATACATTGGAGAAATTGATGCTCATAATTCGATGAGCACCCGTGAGTGGGAATCCATTAATTCGCTGATCGTCTGTGAGATGAAATCCGTATGCCCCAATGAAATGAACACCGCTGTGAACAGGTGCAAGTACACTCTGTTGATAATGGATTGAACATAGGAAAGATGGTGATTTTGCCCTACGTATTTTGCGGAGTTGAAGAGCAAGATTACCTGTTAAAGCAAGATTATCACCCCATATTGTTACATAACCTGGCCGATAACTACCCCATTTTAGCGTGGCAATGACCTCAAATGAAGCAGGAGTAGATAGATAGACCGACTCCAGAGTGGTTGTACAGCCCCACTTGCCTCCACAATAGCCGCCGATTAATGTCAGCGGGAATTCCGTATTCTCATGTGTAATGATGTGTTCGACGCCCCGATGTGGAATCAAGTCCAAGGATTGCATGTATGGACTATCAATGACAATGATCTGCCAATAGGTCGCAATATAAATATGATCTTGAATAATTTTCAGTGCATTGCATTCATTTTGAAAATCACGTTCTGCGATCAATACAGGGGTATCTCGATTTGTCATGTCATAAATGAAAACGACAAATCTTTCCCGAATGGAATCTTTATCCGTACTACCAGCAATGACAAGATGATTCTCGGAAATATCAACACATTGAATTTCATATAGTTGTATTGGCAATGAGTTGTGAAGTTGTGGTTTTGCAGGTGACGTGATATCAAAAATGTCAAGACGGCTTGTCTCCTGAGAAATCTCAGTAACAGCAAGATAGGCAAATTCATCCTTGATTTGGAATGAGCTAAGTTTATGCCAAGGTGCTAGAGGCAGAGATGCTTTGGGAATAATCTGAACAAGCTCGTTGGATGAGTCTGTAGAGATACTTTGATTCCCACTTGTCATCGCAATGGGGCTTAATGGGCTAATGGGTATAAGTGGGCTTATGGATGTAATTGCCCTCTGGGTAGTAGTAGAGTTACTGACGACAAAAAAAGATATCGTAAATAGACAAATTACAAGTCCTGTTCTTGCCGGCCAGTGCTTGCTTTGCTCAAGCTTTAACATAATTACGAGAGTTTCCTCTATATTCTAGCGAACGACCCCACTTCCCAGCACATCACCACCCACACGCCACCCAAACGTCGCATTCATATGGCGCAAATAGGGATCAGGGTTCAACATCTGCTCAATCATGTACGTTGAGCCTGTCACCACAATTTTTTCATCATCCGTACACAATGCCCGTGCGGAATCTAACGCCTCTGTTGGGTCCAATATTACATGAATATCGACATCCCCCTGCAATGCTTGCAATTGCGCTCGCACCTCTTCGGGTTCAAATCCTTTGAACGAAGCGTTGGTGATAATAATGGTGCTTGCGACCTTAAATAATGGTGGGAAAACCTTCGCTGGCGACCGTCCCTTTGACATGCCAACCACAAACATAAACCGTTGCGCTGGAAATTGTCGTTCAAGCTCATGGACCAAGGCCGTGATTTTTTCGGCGTTATGTGCCATGTCAATATATATGTTCTCCTCGATTTGAGAGAAACGCCCTGGTAATGTGGCTTGGCAGAACGCTGCACACACCAACATTGGGTCAATATAGGGCAGTAGATTTTCAATGACGCCATAGGCAAGCGCAGCGTTCTGATGTTGGAAACTAGATGATAACAGCGCGTTCTTGGCAAGCACACTATCACTATTTTGAGTCTGGACATACGCATCCAGCGTGCGCCGAAATGCATCCACATGTTGCGGAGCTATACAACGAAGTGGGGCATGAACAGCATCACAAATAGACGTAACCACGGCCAAATTCTCCTCATCTGTCTCGCTGGTAAAGAAGGGCACATGGGCGCGCGCAATCCCAGCCTTATCCATGACCCGTTGCCAAAGCTGTGAACCAAGCACAGATGCATGATCACTGCCCACGTTGGTGAGTACGGTGGCGACGACATCAAGCCCTCGCGTCTGATCGTAACGCCCACCGATACCCGGCTCGACTGCCGCCCACTCAATTTCGTGCAGATCAAAGAGAGCAAGCGCAATCAAAATAGATGTATCGTAGAAAGTGTGAACATGGTCTTGGTTGCGGAGAGCGAGTTGAATGCAGTGGGGCTTGATGCGTGTTTCCCAAACCTTGGTGATGTCATCTGGCTCGGCAAATTGACCACGAATGCTAAAGCGTTCTCGATAATCAAAGAGATGAGGCCCCACAAACGCACCAGAGCGTCCTACTGTACCCAATCCAAGTTCTAAAAAGCGACAGGTCGAACCTTTGCCACTGGTTCCAGCAACATGGATCAACTGGGTGGGATGCCCGTTGGGCCAAAGGGTGTTGATGGATTCATGCAATAACGCTTGGCGGGCAAGCTTGGGGATGGACCATTCGGCGTGATAAATTTGGTCAACCGTGTTGTAATAGGCAAAGTTATGATTTGAAGACATAGTACACATCACTGAAAACATTGATACGGCCAAACACGGATAAAAAATGATTTTTTATCCGTGTTTGGCCGTATCAATGTTTTATGCTTAATTTCGTTGCGTTAAATCTTTTGTTTACATCGTTTCCGTCTTCATCAAGGCTTGGATGACAGCCCATTCTGCATCGACAAAGCCCTGCACACTTTCCAGCATACTGTCCAGCGCAATCTCGCCCTTTTCTCCTGTACGGCGAATGCTATATTCCAATACACCATTTTTCAAGCCGCGTCCACCGACAGTCAAGCGAATCGGAATCCCCAGCAATTCAGCGTCGTTAAACTTGACACCTGCGCGTTCGTCGCGATCATCATAGAGCACTTCATGCCCGGCCTCTGTGAGCTGCGCATACAGCTTGTCCGCCGCCTCTATTACCTCCGGTGATCGCTTATTCGCAAGACTGACCAGCGAGATATGATAGGGCGCAACGCTGATCGGCCACTTGATGCCCTGCTCATCATTGTGTCGTTCGATGACACAGGCGATGAGACGTCCCGACCCAATGCCATAGGACCCCATGACGATGGGCTGCTCGCGGCCATTGTCATCGAGGTAGGTTGCACCCATTGCCGCGCTATATTTTGTGCCAAGCTTGAAGATATTGCCAACTTCCACACCACGCACAGAGTAGAGCGGGCTGCCACAGTTGGGGCATGGATAGCCATCGGCTGCGGATACAATATCGGTGACAACATCGGCTTCATAGTCGCGGCCACAATTGACGTTGAGATAATGATAATCGACCTTGTTGGCTCCAGCAACCAAGTTGGGGCTGCTAGCGACCAAATCATCGACAACCAACACGACACCATCGCGACTGATACCTACTGGCGAACCATAGCCCGTCTCGGCGCCAATGGCATTGATTTCCTCGGTTGTGGCGGGTCGCAGACTGCGCGCTTTCACCGCGTTCGACAGCTTGGTCTCGTTGACATCCATGTCGCCACGCACAACGGCAAAAACAAAGACCTCTGCCGTCGTGTTCTCCTCACCGTCCACCTCAGCAATCATAAAGACTGCCTTGGCCGTCTGGCTTTCGGGGATGTCCAAGAATTCGGCCAGTGATGCAATTGTGTTGACACCTGGCGTATGCACCTCTTCCAATGGCAATGCATCATCCGTTGGCGGCTCTGGTTTCTGGAAGACAGCAATCTGGCGATTGGCACTATAGCAGCCATCCTTAGAACAAATCAGCAGCGTATCCTCACCGATGTCCGCCAACGCCATAAACTCATGCGCCATCGTGCCACCCATCATACCCGTGTCGCTTTCGACCGCGATCACATCCAGACCACAACGACGGAAAATGTCAAAGTAAGCCTGATAGGTTTTGGGATAGAATTGATCCAACGTCTCAAAGCTGGTGTCAAAGGTGTAGGCGTCCTTCATCGTGAATTCGCGCACACGAATCATACCTGCTCGTGGGCGCGGTTCATCACGGAATTTTGTCTGGAACTGATAAAGCATCACGGGCAACTGGCGGTAGCTACGAATGACCTGTTTGGCAAGATGTGCCATTACCTCTTCGTGTGTCATCGCCAGACACATATCACGGCCATGACGGTCTTGTAAGCGCGCCATGTCATCGCCAATTTCATACCAACGTCCTGTCTGCTTCCAGATTTCCGCTGGATGGACCACTGTCAGCGAGACTTCCTGTCCACCAATGGCGTCCATTTCCTCACGGATAATCTGCTCGACCTTGCGCTTGACCCGATAGCCAAGCGGCATATAGTCAAAAATACCCGAGGCAAGTTGGGCAATCATGCCCGTCCGTAACATCAATTGATGGCTGACAATCTCCGCATCAGCGGGGACTTCTCGTAATGTGTGGAAGAAAAGTTTTGACATTCTCATTTGAGAAATTCTCCGAAAATTATACTGATTCATAAAGTAAACATGCCCAATAGCGTGAATATTTACTTTATCATGGTTTTATTATTTTTGCTCTCTACAAAATCTATCGAAAACCTCTCAATAAACTAAATCGGCTTTCATAAATTTTGGCAAAAAGGCAAAAGTCACACATGGGCAAAGTCCACCGCCCTACAAGGACGGCCTACGAGCAATGAGCACCTCTAACGTAGCCCGTCAATTCTGGGCTGGATGTTCGCTGTTACGCGTGACTTTTGCTTTTTTGCGAATTTTTGTATTTCAAACGTAACTGATCAACTTCTGCTTGTAAAGCATCAACCTGTCTTAATGCGATATCACGTTGACGTATTGCTTCCTGCCAAAGTTGGTATGTTTTGATATGATTATAATACTCGGTTTCGTTCCATTCAAAGATGCGTACTGTCTCGTTTTCCTGATCAAGTTCTATAAATACGTTGGTGGTCAGGCTCAAGAATCGACCCCGAATATCCGCAGCCATCGGTTGATACACACCATCAATAAGACGATAGCCAATCATTGTCATTTTTCTCGTCTTGTCCGCAAAATTAGGCACAATGATAATATATTCCTGAACTCCTACACGCTGGTAAATCTCAACTTTCTCAGTCTCATCACCAGGGAACTGAGGCGACGAAACTTCTATAATTAAGCAAGGCTTTGTCTCTTCGGCAATCGTGTCAAAGGTTTCATGATACTCATGCTTTGTTTTGAGGTACCATCCGACTGCGTTTCGGGTACGCGGCGATAGCCATACTCAAAAGGGTCTTTATCCGATACATTGTGAGAAACATCGGAGGCTTGAGTCGTGGTATTAATCGACATCGTGAATACAGCCTTTTGTCCTATTGACGTTGTTGTTCTAACTGTGCCATGAGTGCTGCAAGTTGAGCCTCTAGGTCGTCTGCACGTTGTCGTTCAGCCTCTGCACGTTGTCGTTCAGCTTCTGCCTGTGCAATTGCTTCATCAATCATTGGCGTATCTGTATGGTGGCGGTACACATAATTCTTGCCAACATCAATAATGGATACATCCTGTTCATCTTGCATCAGTTCAATGAGTGTGTTTGTTGTCGAGCTCAGTAAACGGCCTTGCTCATCAGGCATTATTTTTTCATACACATCATTGACAAGACGATAACCAGTAATCGTCATCTCTTTCTCATCTCTCTCAAAATTTGGATCGATAATAAAGTATTCTTGGACTCCTGCCTGTTGATAAATCTTGACCTTATCGGTATCATCACCTGGATAATTGGGGGACACAACCTCTATGACCATGATTGGTTTGGTCTTTTCTGCCACTGTATCGAATGAACTACGTTGTTTTAGTTTGTCCTTAATATTTGGCACAATGGCTAAATCAGGTGATGGCTCTTTTAGCTTTGGAATTCGCCAGAGCATCTTGACATCAGAGTAAATACCAACGGTATCCTCATACCTATAGTGCGTATCATACTTTGCATATAGAGTAAGCACAAGTGCGTTGTGTTTAGCTGATTGCACGAATTCATCTCCTAACTGCGGATCAAGAAAATCCGCTTGGGTTAATGGAATTTGGTAATAGGTTTCTGTGCCATCCGGCAAGGTTTCGATAATGTTGCGCCAACCATAATAAAATGGATCAGTCTCTGGGCTGTGCTTATATGCACTTTGCGCGGCCACCAATTTGGGCGGAATCACCGAACGGCGCGCATCACCCACATGCCCATTGCCACTTCCATTGTGATGGCCGTTGTCATATCCATCCGTGCTACTCTCTCTCTCGCTACTCTCACTCGCTTCATTCAAGGTCGATGCAGACTCTGTTGTCGCTGTCTCTTGCTCAGGAACATCCATCTCAAGTACATCAACGTTGCTCATCTCTCACCTCCCAAAACCTATCAAATGCATTCGTGCTATGCAGAATAAACTCTCTTCATCGGTATCACCAAATCATACGGGTAATCAGTCAATGTCACCAAGTTTCCCTCTTCGTCAAACGCAACCGAGTCCTCAACACGCACCCCAAACCCTTTTTCGGGATAATACAACCCTGGCTCAACGCTGACAACATGACCTGGCTGCAATAGTGTATCATTTCCTGCGGCATGACTCAAACGCGGCATCTCGTGAACATCCAAACCGATGCCGTGTCCAAGACTGTGGACATAGCCTTCCTGTGTGCCAGGATGATTGAGTACGGTGGGGTGGCCTTTTTCTTCAAAATACTCACAGGTCATAATTTGTAGTTCGCTACAGGGGCGTCCCACTGTCATCATCTCGATAGAACGCTCAAAGACTTCGTAACATTCTGACCATGCCTTCTTGATTTCATCGGAGGCATAGCCCAGACACCACGTTCGTGTCATATCATGAAAGTATCCATCCGCTGTCTGTGGGAAAATATCAAAAATAATCGTCTTGCCCAATTGCAATGGGGATGCAGGGTCGCCACCATTGTGGGGTACAGCCGACTGCTCACCAATGCTAAAAATCGTGCCATGATCCTCGTTCATACCATAGGCGGTCAACCGCTCCACGATGAACGCCTTGACGTTACCGATGGTCAACGGTTCACCCTCCGCATCGACCACAAATTCATCGTCACGCACATAGTGGCTTTGGATGAATGCCTGTGTTTCACCCACAACCTTGCCTGTTAATCGCGCCGCTTCTTTGAGCACTTCGATTTCGTGGTTATCTTTGGTTTCACGTGCCAAGGAGAAGAGCGTATCACCACATTCACCGACCAGTTCAACAGGTGTATCTCCAACTGCCATCTCTTTCTGCACACGGTTAAAGGTCACAAACGCCTCACCCGCATCCAGCATTCCATAAATGCCCAATCGTCCCTGCAATCCTTGGTCGCGAATCACCTGACAAAGATAATCAACGCGCATCGACAAAAAATCACCTTCATGCTTTTTGAGCAACTCGTAGCGATTGTAATTCTTGTCGCGGTCCACCAGTTCCAACCCCGTCTTTGCTGCCGAATCCCGCTCCATTGATCCATGCACCAACGTCAGCGGACCACCACGCCGTTTGACCACCAGTGCATCTTCGAGGTGAATGCTGCGCGTCAGATACTTCATGATCGAATTCCCGCTGGAATCGCCAATCACCATCAGGGCGTCTAGTCCCTGCTGTTCCATCAATTGATCTAAGTCAGATTTCATGTTTATCCTTTATATCAGTTGATAGTTGATAGTGGACAGTTGATAGTGATTGCGTTCACTATCAACTGTCCACTATCAACTATCAACTCAAATTACTCCATCGGATATTTTAGTCCCCACTGCCCACGAATCTCGTCCATGATCTCCATGACGGCTATCGTCTCGGCATGTGGCATAATCTCGCTCTCAAGCTTGCCAGCGCGGACACAACGCATGACCTCAGCAGCCTGATAGTTGAAACCGTTGCCTTCAAAGGGAATTTCGACATCTTCACTTTCACCGCCACGCTGAATGGTCATCCGTGTTGCTATCCACGATGGTGAATGGATACGGATGCGGCCATCTGTCCCTATAATCGTCGTCTCCATCGGTGTACTCGTGCGGATGCCTGTCTGGATGATGCCCATCTGTCCCGATGGATACCCGAGTATTGCCGCTGCCTGTTCATCAACCCCTGTCTCACCAATTTCGGCCATTGAGGCGATGCGATCCGGCTTGACTGTTCCGCCCTGGCTCAAAAGCATGGAGACCAGTGAGGTGGGGTAGACACCCACATCCAGAAGACCACCGCCGCCCATGTCGAGCGCAAATAACCGCCCTTCCGGATTGACGTTGGTGCGGAAGCCAAAATCACTGGTAATCATGCGGATATCACCGATTTCACCTGTGGTGACACGCCGACGCACCTCACCCATCATGGGCAAGAAGCGGCTCCACATGGCCTCCATGATAAAGACGCCTTTGTCTCTGGCTGCGCTGATCACCGCTCGTGCTTGGCTGGCATTGATGGTAAACGGTTTCTCACAGAGGACTGGCTTCCCTGCTTCAATACAGAGCAAGGCACTGTCTTTGTGAAAGGGATGCGGTGTGCCAATATAAATTGCATCAACGTCGGGATCGTTGACCAATGCGTCGTAACTACTATATCGTCGCGATATATTAAATTGATCGCCAAAACGGTCTGCTGATTCTTGTGAGCGTGAGCCGACTGCCAGCAGATTGGCGTCGGGTACAGATTCAATACAGCCTGCAAACTTTTGCGTAATTCGTCCCGTTGCTAAAATCCCCCAGTTGAATGGTTTGGTCATGGTTGTTTCCTTTGTTTATGTTTATGTGACTGGCAAGTCGCTGACTCACCGAATACCGACCCACTGACTACTGAATACCAAGCAGTTCTTCGACAATTACTGCCACTGCATCCTCATCGTTAGACACCGTTACGCGGTTAGCCGCTGCCTTCACTTCGGGCAGCGCATTCTCAACCGCCACCCCAAACCCACTGACACGCAGCATCTCTGTGTCGTTGACATCATCACCCATTGCGACAACATCCGCCAACGAATAGCCCCAGCCTTCAACCAGTGCTTTCAATGCCGTAGACTTATCGGCTGTGCCCGATTGAATCTGGACCAATTGGAATTTGGGTGTGATAAACGTGCCAACCGTTGGTGGGAGCCAATCAATCAACGGCTGCAGATCGGTCTCATTCTCCGGCCACATCAAAATCTTGGCAGCGGGTTTACCCAAATTATCAAGCCGTTCAACAACCTGATAGCTAATACGTAACCGTCCCCCACGCGGATACAGACAGTAGTGATCATCTTCGACCTCAACACCGACGTTGATGCCCGGATACTGTGTTTGGATAAAGGTCGTGACCTCTCCCACCTGTTCGTCAGGGATGAAGTCAGCGTAGATGCGTTCATCATTGTGACGAATCTCTGCGCCGTTGTAGCAAATGCGTGGCAAGGGGAGGAGTGGTTCTGGTAGAGAAGGGGCAATTGAGCGGTGAGGACGACCAGTGGCAATGACAATGCGGTTGCCTTGCGTTTGCCATTGGTCGAGTGCTTTTAGTGTTCGGTTCGAGATTGTACCGTCGCTTTGTAATAGGGTGTCGTCCATATCTAGTGCGAGAATGCGCATAATTTTATCCTTAATAATTGAAAATGGTAAGAAAACTAAGGCTAGGCATTTAGCAAACTATCAATAATAGTCTATCATTGCACTTAGTACCTTGTAAACTAAATAATTGAGTGTTTTGGTCATTCCTGCCCCTGTCTTCACAGGGATAAACTCGGCAGGAATCCAGCGTTGTACCAGAGTGGATTCCTGCCTTCGCAGGAATGACAATACTAAAAAACTTAGTTTACAGGGTACTTAGATTCTCAAGATCACTATAGTCATAGGGAGGACGACGACGAATTCCCAAAATTGCCACAATTTGATAGTCATCATCTATGACACTATATACGATTCGCCAATTACCAATACGAAGTCGGCGCAATTCACCATTTGACGACTTGTAATTAAGTTGAATACTTTGCGAGGGGTATGGGTTCACTGCTAAATCACTAATAGCTCTCCGAATACGTTGTCGTACATTACCTGGTAAACGCTTAAGTTCTTGCCAAGCAGATGGCTTTATATCTAGTTCAAATTTCGGCTTCATCGAGTGCATCCAATTCGGCTTGTAGTTCGTCCCATGTTAACCACCCATCAGGTCGTTTACCACGTGATAGCTGTTCAAGCTCCGCTTCCACAGACTTGAACAGTTGTATATCCATGACATCTTCGAGCCGTTCATTTAAAACATTAGCTTTATGTTCGGGAGACAATTCATCGAAATGTACAAGCTCTCCCCCATTCTCATAGTAGCCAGCCTGTGCATCCAGCAATTCCTGTTTTAAATATGCAGGTCCAGTTCCATTATCAGATAGAAATATAGGTAGGAGATTCTGTAACTGGAATTTTTCATCTTGTGTGAGTATCAAAATGGCGGCTAAGATTTGGTTGACACTCAAATGCTCTTGGATTTCTTCTTTTACCAACATAACTTCACCTCCTATCTGAACTCATTCCATCTTCACCGCCGATGCGGGTGGCATAAACCCCTCCGGCCAAATCGTTGCATCATTATACCGCACACCGGACATATCAGCGTTATAGTATAAATCATAGAGCAAATTGCGGTCAGCTGTAATCATCCCCGATGCATTTTCGATAAAGTAGTCAATCTCGGCTTCAAGCTCATCCTGTGTCACGTTGGGCAGCGTTTCGATGATGGCATTGCTCAAGTCTGTGCCACGTAGGTCAGCACCGTTGAGGAAGGAGCCAAGCAGGATGGCTCCGGTCAAGTCGGCGTCGCGTAGGTCAGCACTGCTGAGGTTGGCTCCAAACATGTTGACACCACTTAGTTTGGCCTCACGCAGGTTGACCCCGATGAGCAGGGCTTGGGTTAAGCCTGCACCGCTGAGGTCGGCATTGGAGAGGTCGGCCCCGCTGATATCGACAAGGGGCATAAATGTGCCGATCAGTTCTGCACCGCTGAGGTTGGCCGCGACCAGTTTGGCGTTATTCATCTCTGAGCCGCTGAGATTGACACCGCTGAGGTTGGCTCCAATCATATTGGCATTGAGCAGCAATACAGCGGTGAGGTTGGTGGTGGTGAGATCAACGCCTGTTAGATCGATACTGTTGAGGTTAGCACCATTAAGGTCCGTGTTGTCCAGAGTTGCGCCTGTCAAATTGGAGTTAGTGAGATTGGCCCCCAACACTTTGGCATTGGTGAGGTTGGCCTGTTCTAGCGATGAGTTGGAGAGGTCTGCGCCACTCAGATTGGCATCCGAAAGATCGGCGCGGGCCAAATCACTTTTGCGCATATCCACGCCACTCAACATGGCCCCTCGGAGATCGGTTTCCGACAAATCTTTCTCACGTAGGTCTAGCCCCAAACATTCAGGTGGACATCCTCTGGGCAGCGCCCCTGTACAGCTTGATAAAAAAATTGCTAGGAGCATCATCAGCACAATGGTTAGTAAACGAATTTGCGTGTTGTTCACAATATCTATCCTCCGGTAAATCTTTCAGCATTTAGGGTCTATTGATTGGTCTTATTGTCGGATGAATCAGTGCCATCAGTGCCAGTGTCCTCAGCCGCGGTGTCTCCCTCAGCAGATGCATCCGCAGCGACATTTTCATCTATACGCTCTACCGGTTCCACATCCACAGCATCTTCAGCAGGGGCACTTTCGGCTGACTCACCAGCACTTGCATCAACAGAAAGTGCCTCCTCAGCCGCTGGGTCTACCCCATCGGCGGCCACCTCTTCATCCAGTGAAAGCATATTGTCGCCATCAGGTACAGGCAAATAGAGCGGTGTATCGCTGGGTAGGAGCATGGCACGGATGTTAGGGGAGAGCTTGTCGATGTAGCGATAGGTCAGCAGGTCAGGATTACGCTCCAGAATTTCGTTAATTAAGGTCAGCGCGGTGGCATCAGCCTCAGCGAGAACGATGCGTGCCTCGGCTTCGGCATCTGCTTCAATGATGATGGCATCTGCACGACCTGCTGCTTCAATGCGCACCTTATCGGCCTGACCACGCGCCAACTCACGCATCTGGTCCGCCTCATATTGTCGTTGCAGTGCGGCTTCCAAGGCCACCTGTTTTTGCTCGACCGAGGCGGCATACTCACCAGAGAAGGTGATGTTGCGCAGGAGGAACTTGTCAAGCACTAAGCCTTTGTCCTCCAACTCTTGCCGCAGGCTGGCTTCAATCTTCTGTTGTAATGTTCGACGTTGCGAGCTGTTGACTTCCTCGACGGTGAATTGCGACACTTCAAAGCGCACAAACCCGCGTGCGGCTGGGCGAATGAGGTCGCTGATATAGCGGTCCTGCCATTCAATGTGAACGCGGATCACCTGATCAGGGTCAATCTTAAAGATCACGGACGAGTCGATATGTACCTCCTGCCCATCAGAGGTACGAGCCGCAATTGAGTCATTACCGACCTCTTGCCCCTCCATTGGACGCAACGCCATTGTATAGGTCTGCCAGTAAATGGGATAGAGTTTGGCCTCTTCCAAGAGTGGGAAGAGCCAGTGCAGCCCCGATGTCAATGCCCGTTCGCGGATACCCTTGGGGGCGATGAGCGAGATGACCACGCCCACCTGTTGCGGCGGCACAAAGATAAGGCTGAGACTTACCAGATTGACGACGATGACCAGCAGCAATGGCAAGAACAGTCGCCATGAGACAAGACTGCGCATGGCACTCTGGACGCCGATGCGCCGTAGCCGCGCGATAAAGATGAGGACCGCTGACAGGGCTAAGATGACCCATGCGATCTGTGTTGCATATTGAAGCAGGATGTCTAGATTCATTTAAGTTATTTGCTCCCTTTCTTTTTTGTTTTTAACCCTATTTATATTATGATTCCTAAATGATCCTTAGTAACTTATTTCTTATTTCTCAAAATGGAGGTTCTCGTATGTCCGAACACACTGTTCGATATTCAACCGCAAGCCTGATGCTGTTAGGTTCGCTCTCAATGGGTATGATCTATTTTTACCCAAAGGCCGCTGCTATTTCGTTTTTCTTCAGCTTTGCCTGTACATTCACTGCATTGATTATTCTAAGCTATTGGCACAGTCAAAAGAACCCAAGCACAGGCAAACGTCTATTGTTATTCGTTATCGCTGGCATACCGCTATTGGCAACGCTCACTGCCTATCTTTGGTACTCATTCGCCTAAACAAACTGATATTCTGGACAAAGGACAGTATCGCAGGTTGGCTACCTGCGTCACAGATAACCAATCTGTGATACTGAATTTTACATAACAAAGGAGGATACAATGGCATTTAGTGAATTTCATAGCATTGCAGATGTACAGACTGCCTACAATATTCATCACGAGGTAGTCTCAGACCTTTTTCAACCTCAGCCCTTTGTCCCATCTGAGCATTATACACAACTCTTTGGGTCTCTATCCTCCACAATTTACCTGCAAGGCTCCGAAGCCATCCGCAGCCATGCTGTCATTTTTCCTATGTTGCTGGATGTATACCGCAACCATGCCGATACACTGGCCTTTTGGAGCGGCGAACGGTTGGCTGCGCCTGATGACCCCAAATTATCAGGCAACCCCGACTTTATGGTATCAATGCGATCACCACTGGGCGTTGCCATTATAGACAAACCGTATCTCGTTATTGTCGAGGCCAAACAGGATAATTTTACCAAAGGATGGGGGCAATGTTTAGCGGCTATGGTTGCTGCCGAGAAAATCAACCAGAACCCTGACCTCGCTATCTTTGGGATTGTCACCAATGGAGCAACATGGCAAATCGGGTGTTTACAACAACAAAATTTTCAAGAGCATGAGGAGTCATTAAGCCGGTCGGTTGTGTTTGACTACCTCAACACAATTTTTGAGACGGCAGCAAAAGACGTTGAAAAATCATAAAACACATCCGCGTTCATCTGCGCTCGTCAGCGTCCCAATTTCATCGTTTACGGATGCGCAATCACCAACAACGTCGGTGCATAGCGGAACACCGTCTCCAACACACGCTGCAAATTTTCAGGGTCCAACGCTGCAAAGCTCTCATCCAACACAATCAATTCCGATTTTTGCAGCAATGCTCGTGCAATAAACAGTCGACTGCGTTCGCCATGCGACAATTGCCAGCCACTCTCGCCTACCATCTGTTGCAAGCCCGAAGGCATCCGTTCTAGTAGTTCACCCAATCCTAGCTCAACACAGAGTCGCTCGGCCTCGGCCATGTCTTCGGGTGTTGGCGGCCATTGACGACCCATGAGCAAGTTGAAGGCAAAAGTCTCGGTGAAGACATGGTTTTCATGAAATTGGGGGGCTGAGGTGACACGCTGTCGCCAGAGCCTGAGTCCCAATGTCTGCTGGTCAATGCCATTCAATAACAGTAGTCCGCTATCTGCCTGTCGCAGCCCCACCAACAACGAGGCCAATGTCGATTTGCCACTACCTGATGGTCCTTCTAGCAGCAAGCGTTCACCAGGGCGAATGCTTAGACGACAATTATACAACACAGGTTGGATACGGCCTGTATTATAACGGTCGTGGCGGTCATAATGAAAGGAGATGTCACGGGCTTCGATGATGGGTGGCTCTTGCATAAGCTGGTTGTGGGTTGTTGCCTGATCGGGACGCGCCAAATCCATTGATACAGGATGCTCATCGGCACGAGTACGGCTGGCGGATTTGAAGAGCGGCCACACCTGATTCCATGCCAGCCCACAGTTGAGCAAGGATTGAAAGCCGACAATGAGTTCGGAAAAGGATTGATAGGCCAGCATGACACCGCCAAGCATAATCGCCAATGGCAGCAGTGCGCTGGGTGTGGTGATAAAGGTGTATACCACTGCCGATAGCCCCACCAACAGCCAGCCACGTGGAATCAGCGAAGTCATCCACAAAGCCGTATTGTCCATCTCGTTGGAGAGCGTGTAATACTGCGCTAATAGTTGGTCCTCCTGCCGATGCCATTGCGCTGGGTCCTCCTGTGCTAGCCGGGTGCGATGCCCCACCATGCGCTCCACCAAATCATTGGTCATCTCGCGATAGCTCTCGACCCAGCGACGGCTGCGTCGCCAATAGAACCAGCCCATTACGCCAAAGAGCAAGGTCCACAGCGCAAGCATCATCGGCAGTACCCAACTGGTGCTGCCCAAGCTGAGGACAAAGGCCGCTATCACCAATTCGGATAGGGCTACCAGCGAAGTTAGCCCACCGTTGACGGCCAACTGCTCCACCGACTCGGACTCGATGACACGCCCCAAGAAACGTCCAGCCCCTTCATGCTTGACTTCCTCTGGCTCCAGTTGCAATGTGCCTTGGATTAGCCGCTGTTTAAAGAGTGCCCCCGCATCAATGGCAAAATAGCTCTGTGTCCACACAATGAGCAGGCGAAAGGGAATGCTGGTGGTCAACACCAATGCCCACGCAATCAGCCAGCCCCACTGAAAATGCCCCTGCAATGCCCCTCGGCCAACAAACCACCAGGCGACGAGATTGAGTCCTTGTACCAAAAAGTTGAGGGTGATGATGTTAACCAGCGGGTTCCAGAGTTTTTGATGACGCACGTGACGGTCAAATGAGGCTTCGGGGGCCAGTCGTAGCAACCACGAGCCACCAATCTGTAAGGTGCTAAGTTGTTGTTTAAGCAGCGTTTGTTGCGCAATCGTTCGTCGGTCCTCAATATCGGCATCATTGTGCTTCTCGCTGATTTCAAAAACAGTGTCCAGCATCTGATTAATGCCAGGGAGCAGTGGTGTTTCATAGCGATGACACATGGCTGTGCGCACCAATGCACGGGGTAGCCGTCGGATTTGGTTCTTGGGTGTCAAGACATGTAGTCGCCTGTCACTGCGTACTACAGCCAAAACTCGTAAACCAGCACTCGGCTCTGGTGGCAACAGCAAAAGGAGCGAGGTACCGACATCACGCAGAAAGTCATCTACATCGCCATAGGTTGTTTCTACAGGCTCGGCCTCCACACCCAGCCGTTGGACACCTGCCTCTAGCCAAGGTGAAATGAGCGTACTCACCTGCCGCAAAGACTGTTGATGATCATAGAGTATTTGCCCAGAAGATTTTCCTGGTTCATTTTCTGGTAACGCGTCCAAAACCTCCTGAACCTCCTGAACCAGCGCAAGTGGCAGTTCTGGTAATTCGGTCGCGGTTGTTGAGAGGTGTGTACGATGGGCAAGCAGACTGAGGGCATGACCCAATTGGGTAATCGGCCAAGTGACATCAATCAGTTGTTCGAGTTGCCGTTGTGTGAGTTTTTGGTTTGTCATGCTGGTGATAACTCCCCTTCCTCAATCTGCAACCGGCGCCATTCTGGGCTACCCCAAAACTGCTCATGCACCCGTTGTTCAGCGGTCAGCAGCGTATGATAACGAGACGTTTCGTCCTGTGCCAAGGTTGTGGGGTTATCATCTTCCACAATATGCCCCGATTCCATCACAATCACACGGTCAAAATCCTGTGTGTCAGCCACATCGTGCGAGATAAAAATCAGGGTGCGATTATCCCAATAAGTGCGCATTCGCGCCAACAAGGTCTGTCGCTGTATCCGGTCCAGCCCACGAAACGGCTCATCCAAAATCGCCAGCCGCACATCAGGACGTAACACCGCTCGACCCAACCGCACACGTTGCCCTTCACCACCCGAAACGAGACCACCGCCTTCACCCAATTTGGTCTGCAATCGTTGCGGTAGTTTCTCAACCACGCCAAAGAGGTCAGCCTGCTCAAGGGCAAAGCTGACAGGGGCTTCACCGTTTTCGGCACCATAATGCAAATTTTCAATCAGCGTTCGATTCCACAACTGCACCGACGGGTCAACCCATGCAATCTCGCGACGTAACGCCGGAATTTGTGCGCCATCCAATACTGTATCATCCACCAAGATGTCACCCAGTGCAGGTCGATGCCAGCCTAGTAACAGCCCAGCCAATGTTGATTTCCCTGCACCCGATGGACCAACAATAGCGACATGTTCACCAGGCTGAATCTCTAACGATACCTCTTCCAATATGGTGTGTCCACCAGCCACAACCGTGACATCATTCATGGCAATGTAAATGCCAGCATCCTTTTGTTGCTTTGGCATCCCTGCCTGAGCTTCAGACTGCAAACCTGCATTCACTTGCATCATCTCACCCTGAGTATCGGGCTGTAAGCTGGAGTGATGCTCGTCTCCAAAAATAGACTGGATGCCAATCTCATCACCCTCACCCTCTTCCTCTGGTGCGCTCAATGGCTCCATCAATCGCAAGAGCAAATTCCGTTGTAGCGGATACTGCTGCGCCATGTCCGCCATGTGCTGACCAAGGACGGGTAAGCTGAGTGTCCAATAAAAGAGCAGCAATACACCACTGGCCTCGCCCCCACCGCTGATGTAGCTAAAGAGGATGAGGATGGCAAAGATGATACCTGATAATGCCTCAATGCCGTGTAACAGCGTATCGGTGCGGCCAAAGCGCAACCCGGCATTGACCCACTCGACCAACAGCCCTTCATGCTCTCGGCGCACAGCCTGTTCTGCACCATGTGTACGAATTGGGATTAATCCCAGCAAGGCATCAAGATAGAAGCGGCTCAGTGCGCCAGTATGAGTGCGTAGCCGTAAGTCCTGCTCAACCAATACGGGCTGCGTCACCAGTGTAAAGCCGACAGCAAAGGTGACGGCCAATATAGCAATAAAGATGCTGCCAATGTCATTGTGTAACCACATAACGCCGATGGTGGTAAAGACAAGTTGGAAGACAAGGCGTATAAAGTTGATGCCGATGATGGGCAATGTGCGGATGGCACGCATGGCATGGGCGCGTTCAACCATGTCCGAGGTCAGACGACTGTGAAAGTAGCGGTCGCTGAGGCGTGGTAACTTACGTAAAAAGGCAGCACGGAGATCAATCTCCAACCGTCGCCCCATGCGTAGCAGCGTTGCACTGATGGGAAATTCGAGCATCAACAGAATGCCTGTGAAGAGAATGAGCAAGCCCGCCGCCGAGAGCCGTTCGCCGACTGTGCCAAGACTTGTACCAATTTCAAGCAAGCCGCGCAATAACAGTGCTTCCACTGTCACCGCCAAAGTTGCCAGCCCCACTGATGCCACTAGAATCATCGGTGTTAAGAGACCATCTCGCTTTAATAAATTCCATAACTCACGTGCCAAGTTGCTTGGTGGTTCTTCCAGCGAAGCAATCAATTCGGGTGATAGTTGCGATGCTTCCTCATCCGGGGCATCGAAATCCTCGTTCTCGTCTTCAATCTGGTCATCTGTGTTCTGGTCATCTGTATTCTGGTCATCTGGTTTCTGGTCATCTGGTTTCTGTTCATCTGGTTTCTGGTCATCCATATGACTGACCAACGGTGACTCATACCCATCAATCGACAGCAACACCGCCCCCTGCATAATGACGGTTTCTTCCTCTTCATTCCCTGCATCATCAACCTGCGCGTGGGGAAAAACAGAATAGTAGTTTGCAGGAATTGCGGTGCTAAAACTGAATACAGAATTGAACTGAGTTGGCGCATCTTCGGTGGACTCATCAGGTTGATTGGCGGCACGGGCAAACAACGCCTCAACCAGCAGAAACGCCTCTCGCCCGGCGTCGATTCCTCCCGCATCCACCAAAGCCTGCACCATACGTATTGCTGCGTCGAGATGCGCCATGCCATGCCACGATGGGTCTGCCAGACCAAGCTGGAGCAGTTGATGGCACTGTGTGTGGTTCAGGTCCATCGCGGCCATGCGTGCGCGTAACGGCGCACAGAATGCCTCCGTCCCCGCCCATTCTCGCCATAATTCTGCGGGGACAGGCTGTTCATGGATATACACTTCGTTGAGAAACTGATCAACAGTGGGCCAGCGTCGCCCGGTGCTGGGGTCCATGATCTGGACAACGTTTTCGTGGGTACGCCAGACAACCACAAAATGGGTCAACCCATTGGGTTGGCGTATGATGACGATGGCAGGCAGGGCGTCTGCTTCGGGGTTGAGCAGGTGGTCGAGGGGCAACATAATCTGCTCTGCCTCCAGCCCCAACAGGTTGGCGACATCTTCCAGTGTGTCAATCGACGTGCCATCTACATCCGTCTGACAAGCCTCGCGCAGCCGACCATAATGCGCCGATACACCAAAGCCCTCCAACACAGCCTTGAGCGTTGCTGGACCACAGTCCATGTTCGATGTTTGGACAACCTCTGGCACATAAAGCAGTTGTCCAGTTGCGTAGTCGTCATCGGGTATATTTTGTTCTGGTGCGTCCTCAATGGGCTGAGGTAAACGTCCCCGCATGGTGTCTAACGTTTCTTGCAGCCATTCCTTGACAACTGGATATGAGCGAAATTGCATGTCGCCTCCTGATCTGTCTACACTATCCATTCGTGCAAACTTAAGCAGTATGTTGGTATTCAGTAGGTCAGTATTAGGTAGGTCAGTATTAGGTAGGTCAGTATTAGGTAGGTCAGTATTAGGTAGAACAGTACTATGGAATAGCGATTATTTAACTTACACACGTTCAGTCAGCACGCCCCGTGCGGGTCTGATCCAAATGGGTAAGTTATTTAACTGCCATTCCTATGGTACCGATGCACCGAATACTGACCTAATGACCGACCGACCTATTTACCTTGCCCGTTTACCGTTGTTCAAACAAACGGCTGTTTTGTGGACTCACGGCCAAATCAGGGCTATCCAATAACTGTCCCGTTGCCCGCACCACCAAGGCTGCTGGCGAAAGCGTCTCGACTTCGATATCGACCGTCCCCTTCTGACCATCGGGCAAATGAAGCGGTACTTGTGGGTCCATCGGCAAGAACAGCGTTACCTGCAATGGTTCGCTCTGGCTTTCTGTATTGGGGTCTTCATCGACCTCAACGACCAAGGCTGGGAGGGTGAAGGATGATGATCTTGATGATGTGCTTGATGGTTTAGCAGTCTGTTGAATACGAAAGAGTGCGGCTTGCCCACGTTGAACCCGTCCCCGTGCAGAGTTGGCAAAGGTGGCGACAATCATGCGTTCATGCACGTTGTCCTGATCGGAGGCAGACATGGTGGAGAGGACCAACGAATCAGTTTGGATGGTGGCTTGGATGCTGTGTTCATAGAGCGTGATGCGCGCCAAGAAGAACCACGTTAGCCAGATCAGCAGCAGGGCGATGCCAATCATCAGTCCCCAAAACGAGGCGTGGAAGTGGTCCGCTTGACGAGCGCGTAGTGTGCGTGAAAATGGTGTTGCCAATTGAATAGCCTTTCGCTTAGGTTGCACCAAAGTAGAATAAGTTTTGGGTGGGGTCAATGGCAAAGTAAATTCGATTCAAAAAACCTTCCAAACCGATAAAGTTGGGATGCGGCCATATCTCATCGAGGCGCAAATCTGGTACAAAAACAGTTGCATCTACAATGAGGGGTTCGCCTTCCATCGCAGGAATCATGATTGGGACCCGATAAAGCCAACCGGGATAAATCATGCCACGTATGGATAGTGGTGCTGGGCGATATAAACGGGTGACTTGGCTTGCTATCTCTTTAATTTCCAATGGATTGATAATACACCAAGGCGCACCTGTATCAACAATAACCGATAGTTCCTCTGAACTATCAGCTATATATACTTCTAAAACGACACGTGTCAACGAGTCATTACGATAGTGATCATGGTATGTGGTGACACCTTGTAGAAATAAATCCGAGGCTAATGGATTAAACATGGTTTCGATTCCCTAAATGATTTGATGGACCAATACATGGTCTGTCAGTGGATTGTTCTCTGCGCGCATTGCTTTAAGAATTTTGCCAAGTTCATGTCGGCTTGGCGAATCAGCTACCAATACACCATTATTAACAGCCAACCAATGCCCAACTTCGTAGTTATCCCCATTATCAATAATCCACTCCATCGAATTTTTGAGGAAATCGCGCGATTTCGGTGTTTTCCCTCGTGGTTTGGCAACATGTGCAGGACGCGGATTGAATATGGGTTGAATGCGTGTAAAGACTTCATAGTCTGGATATTTCTCCAGCCCCATCTCTGCCAGTACCTTAGAGCGGCGTGTATCCGCAAAACCGAGCATAACGCCAATGCCTTTGTCAAGTTCCTCTGCGGATGCCATATCCCAGTCAACTTGGTCGACGAGGCGTCGATAGGCGCGGTTATCCTGTGTATGAGCAATTTGGTACAACTCATCCAGGACGCCTGATGATGGGTCAATCTTCGGTGTATGACCGTTTTGGCTGATTGTGGTTGGGTTTGGTGTGGTTGGTTTTAGTATAGTTTGATTGATTGTGGTTTGATTCATCTGTATATTCCCTTTCACGTGAACCAACATAACGATTGTTCACAATAATTTTCTTTGTTCAATGTCATTTTAACATGACTGTCGCATACATTGAAATTCGCTGAAAGGCTGTATGGATGAATAATGCAATGAGTATCATCCTGTGCTTATGGTATACTACCACACAATCATGCTTGTCGAATTGGAGGTATGCAAATGCGTAGATTTACATCATATGGCCCCGTGGATGAGAGACGAAACTATGCGGTCCCAAAAACGGAACCCCCGACCTTGCATCCTTTCAAAAACGCTTATTCTCCATTCTTGATGCTGCCTGCCGTTCTAGCAGTCTCATCAAGAACATCAACGGTTTCCTCAAACAATTTCTTCTCACTCGCCGCTCTTTCCCCTGCGACCTCGCTCTCCAACGCTACCTCGTTCTTTTTACCCTCTGGCACAATATGACAGTCTTCCAGCGTGGCAAACGACAAGGGCAGAGCCCTTTTCAGATTGCTGGGATTTCTACTCCCTCGCCTGATTGGTTGACTCTGCTCGGCTATCCTCCCGCTTAATCTTTTTTAATTCTCTCCCTTTCTCTCGTTTAACCTGACTCTTTTTTGAGTCAGCTTTTCTGCATGTCTTCATTTCCTTTAGTCCTCTTTTTATTTGTAAAGGTCTTTTTTACTCGAAATGAACCATGTCATATTTTTCAAAAGAGTATACTAAAGAGACTTAGAGTGGGAATTGATTTTTGTCTCAGTATGTGCAAAAATCCGTTCCCACCCTAAATCCGCTGTAGTATATGCCCCAGCTTATTTCGTCAACTCAAATCCTGTCGCCAAATACGACTCACGCACACAAATCTTGTCATCATCATCAAAGTCATAGAATTCCGCAAAATGCAGTTCTACTGGCGCACGACTGGCCGTCTGGCCTTCAAACCAACCACGCACGATTACACGCCGCTCAACCGTGATGATGTCCTTGACGCGATGGATGCCTTGGATACCACGCTGATTGTGAAAGAACTCACTCAGCGCAGGCATCCCTTCAATCATCGTGCCACAACGATTATAAACAATGTTTTCGGCATAGAGTGCCAACAGTTCATCAATCTGCTGCGCATCCAAGAACCGATAATAGGCCAATACATTCTCATGGATCATCGAGCTTGACATCTTTATTGACATCGCTACTGTCCTTTCCAGTTCGCCTTGCGCTTGTTGACAAATGCATCCATACCCTCTTTTTGGTCCTCTGTCGAGAAGAGGCTGTAGAACAGGATACGCTCATGTTCCACACCCTGTGTCAACGTGGTCTCAAAGGCTGCATTCACCGCCTGCTTTCCCAGACGTAGCCCAAGCGGCGCACGTGCTGCAATACCCGTTGCAAACAGGATGGCCTCATCCATGTAACGTTCAACCGGATAGACATGGTTGATCAACCCATGATGCAGGGCCTCATCTGCCGAGAGAAAACGCCCATTGAGACAAATTTCCATCGCCAACGCCTTGCCCACTGCTCGCGTCATACGCTGCGTCCCACCTGCGCCAGGGATGACACCAATGTTGATCTCTGGCTGTCCAAACTGCGCACTTTCGCTGGCAACAATCATGTCACAGAGCATGGCAAGCTCACATCCACCGCCCAACGCATACCCCGATACCGCCGCAACCACAGGCTTGCTGATCGCTTTGACCCGATCCCAGTAGCCGATCAAGGAACCAGTGATCATACTGGCAACAGTTGCCGTTGCCATATGTTTGATATCCGCCCCCGCCGCAAATGCGCGCTCGTTGCCTGTAACGATGATACATCCAATATTGCTGTCCGCATCAAAAGCATCCAATGCATCACACAGTTCAGACATCAGCGTTGCATTGAGCGCATTCATGGCCTTGGGACGGTTTAGTTGGACAATGCCAACCGTGTCGTTGGCTGTGCTGGTTAAAATTGTTTCATAACTCATTGGTTTCTCCTTATGGTTTCACTTGATTAATGTCGGACTTCTGCAGTAGTACAGGCTTGATATATCAAGCCGCTACGAGCAATCAGCATATTCATTTCTGAAAATCACTTTATTCAAAAATGATACCCTAATAATGAACCATGCCCAAAACCTATGTACCCTACCCTGTGCTCTCCCCTTCTCCTCCGCGAACTCTGCGTTCTCTGCGGTAAAATTCTTCTCCCACTTTAATTTGACACAAAATCTTGATTCACGTTAGAATACCGCTTCTGTAATACTGATATTTCAGTATTATTTCATCCGTGTTTGAGCAATGTATCAGGACCAAACTAAGGAGAAACATCTA
Organism: Chloroflexota bacterium; assembly: GCA_039029935.1. Lineage (GTDB taxonomy): Bacteria > Chloroflexota > Anaerolineae > Caldilineales > Caldilineaceae. The sequence continues at coordinate 7,549 of JBCCFC010000006.1, read as the reverse complement.
TGCGCTTACCCACCTCCATGCTGGCAGCTTCATCACGTCGCCGTGTGGAAACCGAGTCGTTAAGCGGAGCCGCCTACCGTAGAATCAAAGACATGATTATTTCGCTAGAATTGCCACCCGCGTCACCCATTGACGAGGCCAAATTGGTTGAGGAATTAGAACTGGGATTAACACCCGTGCGTCAGGCCATCCGTCGTCTCTCTCATGAAAACTTGGTGGTAATCTATCCCCGTCGTGGGACAATTGTCGCTGATTTAAACTTGGCTGATTTACAAAAAATTTTTGAAATCCGTCTTGAACTGGAGTCGCTATCCGCCCGTCTTGCCGCAGAGCGTGCGACCCAAACCCAGATTGCAGACCTACACACCCTTGTGGACAAATCCATCACCTTGCTGGAAGAGGGGGGCACACAGCAGTACAACCGCCAACTGATCGAAGTTGACCATGAGATGCATATGTTGATTGGCGAGGCATCACAAAATGAATTTTTATTGGAGTCCCTAGAGTGGCTCTACAACCATGTGCAACGCTTGTGGAATCTGTCGATTGATCAAGTAAGCGGGCTGGCTGAGTCGGTCCAAGAACATAAAATGATGCTAGAAGCCATCCGTAATCAGGATGGCGATCAAGCTGCAACCATCATGCGTGACCATGTGGCACGTTTCCAAGAACGATTTATACAATTAACGTAATAAAGGTAGGTTAGTATTCGGTAGATCAGTATTCGGTAGGTCGGTTACTGATTACCGAATACTGACCTACCGAATACTGATTACTGAATACCGACCTACCGAATACTGATTACTAGAAAAAGAGGAAGCTCAATGGCGAGAGAAAGAAAATCACGTGAAGAACGCCGCGCTCGTCGAAACCGCGCAGGCAGTGCAACGGGTGGTGCAGGTTCACAGGCGGCGCCGACCCGCGTCCCACAGCTTACCTACAATCTACCACGCTTTGAACCGAGCAGCCCAGAGAATATCCAGCGTATCCATGACATGTCGATGCGCATTCTCTCCGAATTGGGCATTGCCTTCTATGATGATGAATGCTGCGAAATTTTGGCCTCACATGGTGCGCGCGTCGAAGAAGGTAGCATTGTCCATTTCACCGAAGACCTGCTCATGGAATATGTTTCCAAAGCACCCAGCCAATACACACAGCTTGCGCGCAACCCTGCCAACAACGTCATCATCGGTGGCAACCGCTCGGTCTTTGCGCCCGTCTATGGCCCACCCTTTGTCTATGATATGGACCGAGGGCGACGTGAGGGTACATTGGAAGATTTCCAAAACTTTGTCAAGCTCGCCTACATGTCACCCTATCTCCATCACTCTGGCGGCACAGTCTGTGAACCCAACGACGAGCCCGTCGCCACCCGCCATCTTGACATGATCTACAGCCACATGAAGTACAGCGACAAGCCTTTTATGGGATCTGTCACCGAACCTTGGAACGCAGCCGATAGCGTAACCATGTGTGAAATTCTCTTTGGCAAAGAGGTCATCCGTGAAAATCCGGCCATGACTTCGCTGATCAACATCAGTAGCCCACGCCGCCACGACGACCGCATGTTGGGCTGTATCAAGGTTTATGCCAAAGCGCGCCAAGCCATGATCATCACGCCATTCCTCATGGCAGGGGCGATGTCACCCGCCAGCATTGCGGGTACATTGGCACTGCAAAACGCTGAGGCACTTTCCGGCATTGCCCTTGCGCAGATGATCGAACCCGGTTGTCCCATCGTTTATGGCTCGTTTATGACCAATCTCGACTTGCAGAGCGGCGCAACTGTCTTTGGCTCGCCATCCAGCCAGTTGACCATGCTTACCGTCTCGCAGTTGGCGCATCGCTACAACTTACCCTTCCGCACAGGCGGCACATTCTCCAGTTCCAAATTACCCGATGCACAGGCGGGCTACGAGTCCACCCAGACGATGCTACCAGCGGTGCAGGGACAGACCAACTTTATCCTCCATTCCGCAGGGTGGCTGGAAAGCGGGCTGGCATCGGGTTATGAGAAGTTTGTGATGGATGCGGAACTGCTGGGTATGTACCACTACTGGGCCAACGGCATCGACTACAGCGACGAAGCCTTTGCCTATGACGCCTTTCTGGAGGTCGAAGCGGGTGGTCACTTCCTGGGTACACAACATACCATGCGCCATTTCCGCGATGCCTTCCATCGCCCTGACACGGATGTGATGGACTACAAAGCCTTTGAGCAGTGGGAAATTGACGGCTCTGAGGATGCGATTGTGCGTGCCAATAAGAAGTGGAAGCAGATGTTGGCTGAGTATGAGGCTCCACCGTTGGATGCGGCGATTGATGCGGAGTTGCAGACGTTTATGAAAGACCGTAAACGAGAGTTAGGATTTGATGTATAAACGATAATACAAAACAAGCTGGTCAAATGACTAGCTTGTTTTGTATGCCTCTAAACAGAACTTGCCTGTTCTCAACTTTCCACTATCAACTTTCCACTGTCAACTTTCCACTGTCAACTTTCCACTTATCCCTAGCTCGGCACAGTCCCCTCTGGCAACGGCGACACATACGGCCGCCCCGCTGTGTCCTGCTCAAACTCGGCCCGCGCTGCCGCCAACACATCTGGCTTGGTCAACAGTTCCAACGCACCCAAGGCCAATGTTTTTGATGCGCACATCATGCCTTTGAAGCCGATGCTTGAGCCCGATGAGGCTACCGTCTGCCAGCTATGTGGGGGGGTTCCCAGCGGCCAGCATGTTGTCCAAATTTGGCTTGTGGGCGTGATCTGGCTGACATCACCAACCTCGGTGGAGCCAGAGCCTCTTTCGCGTTCATACGAGTGTGGCAGAACATCCTCCCAAAGCGGATTGTCCATCTCCGCAGGGCTGAGGTTCGTTGTGGTAGACGCTTGGGTCCAGTCAAACATGTTTTTGATGGAGCCGCTGGGGAAGGTACTCTGTAGCTGTTTGGCAAAGGCACGTTCCTGCTCTGTGAATCCTTGTGGTTCTACCTTCTGCATACTCTCTAGCAATACATTGGAAATCACACGATTTGACAACAACTCATAACAGCCTGTGACAAACTCGATGTCATGCGTGGTGCCACTCATCAGGGCTGCCCCCTTGGCAATGTCAAGAACCCGTTCGTAAATTTCCTCGACCTGATCGCGATAAGGAGCACGGACAAAATACCAGACTTGCGCATAGGCTGGCACAACATTGGGGGCCTGTCCACCGCTGGTGACAACACAGTGGATGCGTGCTTCGGGGATGATATGCTCGCGTAGATAGTTCACACCCACGTCCATCAACATAACACCATCCAGCGCACTTCGCCCCAAATGGGGGGCAACACCTGCATGGGAGGTCACACCATGAAAGTTGACCTTGAACGAGTTCATTGCCAAGGACGATCCTGCCCAAATACTGTTCGCATGGCCGGGGTGCCAACTCAGCGCAGCATCAAGATCGTCAAACAACCCTGCTCGTGCCATAAAGGTCTTGCCGACCAATGTTTCCTCGGCAGGGCAACCATAATAGCGGATTGTCCCTGTGATGTTTTCAGCTTTCATGGTCTGTTGAAGTGACAACACCGCACCCAGACAGGCCGTACCAAAGAGATTGTGACCACATCCATGCCCCGGACCACCATCGACCAGCGGGCTACGATCTGCGGACAGGTCCTGTGATAGCCCAGGAAGCGCGTCATATTCGCCCAATAACCCAATAATGGGCCGCACCTCTTCATCCCCTGTGCCGCCATTGCTCCAACTGGCAACAAACGCTGTCTCCATCTGCCCGACATTGTGCGTGACGGTAAATCCGGCTTCTTCTAGCTCATCGGATAGTAGCTTGCTAGCAAAGGTTTCTGTGAGCGCAATTTCTGGGTGATCCCAGATTTCCTTGGCAATATATGTTAGTTTTTCGTCTTGGTCGTTTAGATAATCCAGTATGAACTGTGTTGTTGACATGAATGTTCTCCCTGTCTATTTGTGTGTAAAAAAACTTGTATCGAAGATTGACTATCTGCGGGTGGCAACAGCTAATCAATCTGCTGTACTGACTCAGTATCGCAGATTGACTATCTGCGAGGTGGCAACAGATAATCAATCTGTTGTACTGTCCCCCGTATCGCAGATTGACTATCTGCGGGTGTCAACAGATAATCAACCTGTTGTGCTGACTCAGTATTGCAGATTGACTATCTGCACTTGATAAAGATATCATCGTATTATGCCACACCTACCCTGACATCCATAGGCACACAAGCAGACATTGATCACATTTGATCCATGAATTTTTAGGAGCGTATGTTATACTGCAAACATCAAAACCAATCAGGCGAATCAACATTCAACAAAGAAAAGAAGGCAATGATGATACCACAAGACCAAATTGACCAATTTCAACGTGACGGCGCAATCCGACTCGAATCTGTTTTTGAACCAGCGTGGCTGAAGAAGCTGGCAGAAGGCATTGAGCAGAACATGGCAAACCCCAGTCAATATGGTGAGATGTTAGAGGGTTTTTTCAACGACTACTGTCACTGGCGTAGCATTCCTGCATTTAAGGCATTTGTGGAAGAATCGCCCGCAGCAGAGATTGCCGGACAACTCATGCAATCGAGCAAAGCCATCATGTATCATGAGCATGTGTTGGTCAAAGCACCTGGCTCGGTCAAGCGCACCCCTTGGCATCATGACCAGCCCTACTATCCCATCAACGGCAATCAGGTAATTTCGCTGTGGATTCCGCTCGACCCTGTGCCAGTGGAAACGAGCCTGCGCTTTGTACGTGGGTCCCATGCATGGGACAAGTGGTTTATGCCACGCAAGTTCGCCTCGGAGGGCAACTACCAGCCATCGCCCGGCCGCGCCCATGTCGTGGACCGCAATCATTATGAGACCGTGCCACAGGACATTGACGAGCGACCGGACGAGTACGACGTTCTCACATGGCCGCTAAAACTTGGTGATTGTTTGGCCTTCAACATGCGCACACTGCATGGGGCTGCTGGTAATGCCTCGTTGACAACTTCCCGCCGTGCCATCGCTTTCCGCTGGCTAGGTGATGATGCGCGCTTTGCCGAGCGGCGGTGGGATATTTCGCCGCCGATTACAGGTGGGTTGACGCAGGGTGATGCGATGGAATGTGAGACGTTTCCTATGATTTGGCAGAACTAGTTATGTAGTGAGTGGGTGGGACCTCCGGAAGGTGTTCAATTTGTGCGAAAACTGAACACCTTCCGGAGGTCTCATCCACTCACTACACCCGCTCTAATATCCACTCAGCCACCTGCTGTGTAAACTCCATTGGCAAAAAGTGCGAACTGTCCGCAACCTCTTCAATCTCCGCTTGTGGCAAGTAACGTTTCATCATTTGACGCGCGGATGGTGGAAAGGTCGATCTATGCTCGCCACCGAGGGCATGGATCGATGATACACCCTGAAGTCGGGCTAAATACCGCCAAGGCTGGTGTTCAGCATGGCTAAAGGTGAGCGATTCCCATGCGGGCTGGCAGGATAAACTGACACGGGGTGTACCCTCTTCGCTCACATCATCCACAAACCCATGCTCCACATAGCCCTGTAACCATTCATCTGACCACGTGTAGAAAGCGCGCTTGGTCCGATAGTTATCATAGGCATCCTGCCGAGATGGGAAGTGAGGTTGCCGTCGCGCCGCACCCGCCACAATCTTGATCCGTTTTGTCCGGCCAAATAGTTTGGCAATGCCAAAAGGGAACCCTCTGAAATAGTCCATCAGCACAGGCTCAATGAGGAAAATGCCGGCCACTTTCTCCGGCATCTGCGCTGCTGCACCCAACGTCGTCATGCCACCAACAGAATGCCCTGCCATCCAAATCGGTTCATCGTGTGTCTTCAAGAAGGTCGCCAAATCATCATAATAGGTTTTCCATCCCCGAAACATCTGTGGGTTGCCCGCGCTACGGCTGGCTCCATGCCCACGCATATCCCATGCCACCACATTGAGATGTGCGGCCAATAAATCGAGCAAAGGGGCGTACATGCGGCCATGAAAACCAGTGGCATGTGCCCAATGCAGCGTTGCGCGTCCCGGTTTGGCAGGCCAACGCCATAGATGAATGGATTGACCATCCGGTGCGGTAAAAGTATCCGCAATTGGCATAATGATTATCCTTGTCTGACTCTGCTGAGAACATAATCTCCTCTCCAAAATCTCCGCGCTCTCTGCGGTTGTTCCTCTATGATGGTTTCCAAAGCCGATTGATATAGTCCATGATGCGGGGAATTCTATCTCGTTGATCATGCTCAAGCACATAAAGCAGATCAGGGAAGGGTGCGGTTTTCGCATAGAATGCGCAACGAGCGGCCCAGCCAGCATCAACAACGCCTTCATAATAGGGCAACAGGTCACCAACATCCTCGGCTGGGTCGCCGACACTGCAACTACCCCAATCCAAAATGCCCGTGACGGTTTCGGTTTCAACATCGACCAATATATTATGCTCGTAGAAATCTTGGTGAATGAGGACGGGTGTGAAGGAAAAGATGGACTCATCGGCCATCACTTCATCTAAATAGACACCAATTTTTCTCTGCTGGTGTGTTGTGAGCAAGGGCAACACCTGCGTCTTGATACGCTCGCAGAGGCCATGTATGGCTGTGATCCATGAGCCAGTTGTGAGAGGTACATCACGGTCAAGCAACTGCGGGATGCGTGTGATCGGAAAGGTATGGAGTGCTGTGAGAAATGCCCCCAACTGCGCTTTCCACCATGTGGCCGATTTGACCTCATCTGAACATTGACTGAGCAGCGTCCCTCGGAGTAATGGATACCCGCCAAAGGGCAGTGAGAAATGTGCTGTTGGTTGCCCTTGATAGATGTACTCTGGGATGGGCAACGGAACTGGCGGTGCAAGTTCGGGCAGCAAGCGCATCTCATCCATCAATTCTTGAGCCGCTGTCTCGTGCTTGGGGAAGCGAAAGACCGTTGACTGATTGACTAGAACCGTGCGATTAGCCCAGCCCTCATAGAAGGGTTCGCAGGTGTTGATGGTTAAGTCAGGGAAATTTTCGGTGATGGCCGCTTGGTATTGTTGTGTTTGTGTGGTCATACCTTATCCTATACGATATTCAATCCAATTTATCAACCATTCCCATTCACGAATACCCAGCAACACACCTGTGCGCTTACCTTTGCCATCCACCACAAATTGTGCAGCGTTTAACGCCTCTGTTAGTACCATCTCGCCTCCTCATCTATACATATCTTGCCGATATGAGAGTATATCCAGCCTCTATTTCTTACGATGCTTCATTTTACTATACCTTTGCCTGTTCTGACATATCAAAATTTCTAGGATTAGTGGTGCGAATCTCAAGAGAAAATAGACCACATGGGTTAATTACATGGTTATCGAAGGCATTCAAGGTATCAAGAAAGGTGATCTATGAAATAGGGAGTTTGAATATGAACAGCATCAATGTATGCATAGCGTTGTTGGTAGCACTATGAATCATACATTGCTATCGTACACCATATTCACCCTATTCACCCTATTCACCCTATTCACCCTATTC
>JBCCFC010000005.1:0-32158 GCA_039029935.1 Chloroflexota bacterium | reverse complement strand
TGGCGTTGGTCGTCGACTTGTGGGGCGTGCCGCAATTCCTGCAGTGACGTCCGAGATCGGCGGGCAGTTGGCGGAGGCATATGCTCCGGAATATGAGCCTCATGCGCGCCTTGCTGGTGCTCTGATGGGTGTGCCCGCCGGATTGCGCGTTGAAAAGGCGATGCGCCGGCCGGTTCCGGGCATGTCGCGACGCGCCTCTGGCATCATGCGAGAGGCCGTGAATAAGCCGGAAGTCTCAGGACGCCTGTCTACGCTTGGCCCCGAGGCAATGCTTTTGGACGCATCGCCTTCAACCATCGGCACAGCGCAGGGCGTTGTCACGAAGCCTGGACGTGGTCGTGATCGGCTTGTTGACGCCCTTGAGCAGCGTCAGGCCGGACGTGAAGGGCGGCTCTTGTCCGATGCCGATCAGCATCTCGGTCCGGTTTCGACGCCGAGTTATGTTGATCGAAACTTACAAACGCAACAGCGAAGCCTTGTCAAGGCGATGATGGTTGGCTGCTCGGTTGGCGGCCAGTGAGTGCGGATACGCTGTGTGGCCGTGATGCCGTCCATCTCTGGCATGTGAACATCCATCAGGATGACATCATAGGGTTTGCGCTTCAAGGCGTCGATGGCCTCTAGCCCATTGGCGGCAATGTCAGCGGTGTAGCCACACTTCTTGAGAACGCCCAATGCCACCTTCTGGTTGATGACATTATCCTCAGCCAATAAAATCTTGAGCGGCTTCTGGATTGCCATATTTGCGTTGAAATGAGTCGGCTGTGTTCGCTTTTGTTTGCGTCGCTCTGCTGCCTTTTGTCCCACAATCGTAAAGATGAAGGTTGAACCAACACCAGGCGTACTTTCAACCGACATCTCGCCACCCATCATGGTACATAACTGTCTGCTGATCGCCAGCCCCAGCCCTGTGCCGCCGTATTTTCGCGTGATGGATGCATCTACTTGGCTAAAGGATTGAAAGAGCTTGTCAATGCGGTTTTGGGGGATGCCAATGCCTGTGTCTTTGACCGCAAAACGAACGCGATAGGTAGGATATGGCTGGGGTGTCTGTTCAGGTAAAATCGGCAGCGGTTCTGCCGAGACGCGCACTTCGACGCCGCCACTTTCGGTAAATTTAACGGCATTGCTCACGAGATTGGTCAGGATTTGACGCACACGGGTGACATCTTGAATGAGCCGCATGGGGACATTATGTTCAATGTAATAGGTCAGGGTGAGATCACGTGCCGATGCATTGGGGCGGAAGAGGTCAAAGGTGTCTTCGATACAGCCTTCAATCCCAAACGGAGCCAACTCCAACTCAAGCTTATTGGCCTCAATTTTGGACAAATCGAGAATATCGTTGATGATGGTTAATAGCGTGTCACCGCTGGCACGCAGTGTACTAAGGAGGTCTTGTTGCTCCTCATCTAGCTCTGTATCATTGAGCAGGGCTGCCATCCCCAAAACACCATTCATCGGTGTACGCAGCTCATGTGTCATCTGCGAGAGGAAGGTGCTTTTGGCTTGGTTTGCCACTTCTGCCGCCTCTTTTGCACCGACCAATTCTTGGGCACGTTGTTGTGCCTGTTCAAAGTGGATGGCATTATCAATCGCCACTGCAACTTGATTGGCAATGGAGCGCAGCAGACGTGCATCCTGCTCATCCAGCCCCTCAACTTTGTCGGACTGGACATCAAGGACACCGATGACATCGCCTTCCATGATGATGGGAACGGCGATCTCAGAACGTGTGTCAGGCAAATACTCATCGGCAAGCCAATTGTCCACCTCGTATACATTCGCAACGCGAGTCGTCTCACCCGTTCGTGCAGCACTGGCAATCAAGCTGACAGGGGCATCCAGCGGAATGAGGCGCTCTTCCTTATTCATGATTTGCCCGGCCACCCCTGTATATTCGGTAAGGGTCAAGAATTCTTTGGTGTCATCAAGTAGATAGATTTGTGTATGATAGTAGTCGAAGTTGTCGCGGACTCGATGAACAACCTCGGAGAGTAACTCATCCACATTGAGGATAGCACTGAGCCGCCCACTAAGGCTGGCGGCAACGCGTAGACGGAGGACCTGTTGTTCAAGCGAGTCAATCAGGGTGCGCAGTTGCCCTGTCATGTCGTTAAACGTATCGGCCAGTTGCTCAACTTCGGCACTGCCCTTGGCTTTTGCGACTAAAGCCAAATCGCCTGCTGCAATCTGACTGGCCGTTTCTGTCAAATTATGCAACGGACGCGCCAGACGGCTGGCGACATAGCCCCCTGCCAGTGCCGCCAACAACGCCACACCTAATGTGATGCTCAATGAGATTCCCACCTCAAAGAGGATGACTTCATTGACCTCTGTCGCTGGTAACTCAGCGACAACTGCCCAGTTTGGCGTCCGCAAAGGCACATAGGTTGCCAAAACAGTGTTGCCGTCAATCCCCACACCTGTTGAGAAATGGCTGGCAATTTCTCCAGTTGGTGATTGGATACTCTGTGCGTAGGTGAGCATAAACGCCTTGACTTCGTTTAGCTCTCGCACATTATCGCCACGCAATACACGAGATGTATCTCTGGCAGCCAATAGATTGCCATCACCATCGACCACATAAATTTGTCCTGTCTCGCCAACAACCAGTTCCGCAACCAAATCCCACATAAATTTGAGGTTTACTTCAACGATAAATGCCCCTGTAAATTCGCCAAAGGCATTGCGCGTGGGGGTGGCTAACCGCACCAACGGTTCTGTGGTAATCTCACCAAAGTAAACAGAGCTGACATAACGATTGTCCTGCTGGACACGCTTGAACAAATCACTATCCGCATAATCAACGTAGTCACCCTCTGTCATAACAACCATACGTGCTTGTTTGAGCACCTCTTGCCCATTTCGATCCATTAAAGAGACCGTGCGTAAGGCAGGTTGCAGGATCATCAAATTCTCAAGCAATGTCTCTTGGTCGGCCTGTGTGTCTGTAAAGGCGCGGCTCACCTCTGCCGATGACTCCAGCGTCCGAAAGATTTGCTCAATAAAGGCAGAGACCTGTGTCGCGGCATCCAGCGCGGTCACACGTTCGCGCTCAAAGAAAGCTGTACGTTGGGCTTGGTAGTTGCGGAAAGTCTGAACACTGCCAACCAAGAGTACGGAGAGGATACTCAACAGGGCAAACGCAGTTGTCAGAATATACCACAAACTGCTCGACCGTCTTTTCTGTTGTCGCTGAGATGCTGCAACCATAGTTCTTATGAGTGAATAGTGAATAGTGAATAGTGAATAGTGAATAGTTGACAGTTCACTATTCACTATTCACTATTCACTTTCAGCTATCGGATTACTTCACTTGCCTGTGCTAAGATACTTTCGTCGATTTCTAGTCCAATTGCTTGTGCGGTTAGATAGTTCAGAAAGAGATTGGGTTCGATAAAGGCGATGGGGATTGTCCCTGGGTCTGTGCCTTGTAACACTTTGTCTGCCAGTGTTGCGGCCAGTTTGCCTGACTCAAATGTGTCATCTGAGTAGGTCATCAAGGCACCATTGCGTACTTGGCCTGGGGTGTTGGCGACGATTGGCATGTTCTGCTCTGCGGCAAATGCCATCAATGCTGCCATGCTTTCTTCACTCTGTACAGTTGGGTCTGGTGAAATGACGATTGCACCAAAGTCTAAGGTATCCAACGCCGAAAGTCGTTCGATCTCGGCAAGAACTTCTTCCACTGAACCGATGGGGGTCTCAACGACAGCGATACCGCGCGGGTCGGCAACCTCATGCACGGCCTCAAGCGTGACCGGCGAGTTGGAATAGCCATCCTCGTGTGGAACCCAAACGCCATTGAGGTCAGGGAGCATTTCATGTAAAAATGCCACACGTTTGCTAATCAATCCCTTGAGCGAACGGGTTGCCCCTGTAATATTCCCACCCGGTTGACGCAAATCATCAACGACACCGCTACCGACAGGGCTGGAAACAATGGTAAAAACGACAGGCGTTTCACTTTCATCCGTTGCCGCCTTGGCCTCTTGTGCCGCCCCTGTTGTGGTTGTAAAGATGAGATCAACTTCATCTGCCACAAACTGTTCGGCAATGGTCGTCATCTGCGCTCGGTCCCCCTCCGCTCGTTGGAAATCATAGGTAATCGTTTCGCCCTCGATATACCCTAACTCCTCCATACCAGCCTGAAACCCTTCCATTGAGCTATCAAACGTATTGACACCCGACAAAAAACCAACCCGGTAGGTTTGAGGTGCGTCTGGTTCTGCGGCGACACAACCGCCGAGCAACAATGTTACACTGATGAACACAACAAGCCAGACTTGATACACCCCGATTTGTTTTTTATAGTGCATGACCAAAATATACCCTTTCTTTTTATGTTAATTTTTTGGATAGGTGTTATGCAGTTGAGGTGGCTATATGTAGGTTATATTGTAAGGTCATAGTAATCTCATTCCCTACAACTACCTAACTCCTATTATATACTAACGTTTGTCTGTGATGCTATTTTGCGATTTTGCGGTTGTCCGTTTGGATATACAGGCGAAAGCTGACAATGATGCCAGAATTCGAACTGTTGAACCCCGACAGACAAGAAACAAAAGATAAATGAGTTGCGGCGTATCACAAATGGTGAATGTCATACTGTACAAACCACATTTATCTATTTTGGAATGGGCATCGGCTCAATAAGTAGACAAGAAATCGAGTTTTTCTAACAAATTCGATTTTTCGTCTACATCACTCTACCTATATACCTGAAAGGATTGGAAGCGCTCATCAACGTGGTCTTCTTCAAGGATACCGATCCTCGTATCTTTGACTCAAAAAAGGATGCAATAGTTCCCTTTTATTGATTTTTTTTTCGTTTTGTCCTGCGAAAGTGCTATGGGGTGATATAGGGGACGACACGGCCTAGTGCAGACATTAATGCAGAAATGCGAATGGGCTTGGTGACAAAATCATCCATCCCTGCGCGCAGATATTCGTCTTTTTGCTGTTCCATGGCATCTGCGGTTAAGGCGATAATGGTGGGTTGGTGGTCATCGGACCATTGTGTACGAATCCGTTGTGTGGCAGTCACGCCATCCATCTCTGGCATGTGAACATCCATCAAAATGACATCATAGGGTTGTCGTGTCAACGCGTCAATCACCTCAAGGCCATTGGCGGCAACATCGGCAGTGTAGCCACATTTACGCAGGACACCCAACGCCACTTTCTGGTTGATCACATTGTCCTCAGCCAACAGAATTCGCAGTGGCTTTTCTTTTGCCATCGTTCGATTAAATTTAGATACAGTCTGTTGTTGTTTTACCTGTTCTGTGTTCTGTGCTTGTTTTGCAAGAATTGTAAAGTGGAATGTTGACCCCTCCCCAACCTCGCTTTCAACCCAAATCTCACCACCCATCAATTCGCAAAGCTGTTTGCTAATCGCCAGCCCCAGTCCCGTTCCGCCATATTTTCGTGTGGTTGTGGTATCAACTTGACTAAACGATTGAAACAGTCTGCCGATGCGGTCCGCTGGAATCCCGATGCCAGTGTCTTGCACGGCAAAATGGATGCGATGATTGTTCTGTTCTCTATTATAGTCTTTTACTACCTTCTTGTGTGTGGTTATCTCTACTATAGACGCCTGTGTTGCCTGAACGGTTACGGTGATACCCCCTGTCTCTGTAAATTTGACCGCATTGCTCACCAGATTGGTCAAAATTTGACGCACACGGGTGACATCTTGGATCACGGCACTTGGCACCTGCGAATCAATCTGATGGGTAAGCGTCAGCCCTTTGGCGGCAGCGTTGGCACGGACCAACTCAAATGTGTCGGCAATACAGCGGCCGATTTCAAAGGGAACCTGTTCTAGCTCCAACTTGTTGGCTTCAATCTTGGAAAAGTCCAGAATATCGTTGATGATGGTCAGGAGCGCATCGCCACTGGTGCGAATGGTGTTGAGCATCTCCTGTTGCTGCTCATTCAACCCCGTGTCGCCCAACAGCGTCGCCATCCCCAACACACCGTTCATGGGCGTACGCAACTCATGCGTCATCTGCGACAGGAAGGTATTCTTGGCAAGGCTGGCTTGCTCGGCGCGTTCCTTGGCCGCGATCAAGTTTGTCTGTGTTGTCTGCAATTCGGCCAGCGTTTGGCGCAATTCGCGGGTCCGTGCCGCCACCCGTTCTTCGAGATGATCATAGAGCAACGCGTTGTTGAGCGAGATTGCCATCTGCGCTGACAGCAAGGTCAGAATCTCAATGCGGTCGGGACCAAAGACACCCGCGCTCAGCGAATTTTCCAGATAGACGACGCCGTTGATATGCCCTTGGTTGATCAATGGCAGACAGAGCAGCGATTGGGGAGGTGTTTGCGCAAAATAAGGATCATGCTCAAATTGTGAGGAGGCGACGCCGTGATTCAAGAGAACCTGCTCGTGTGTGCGGATGACAAAGTGAATTAAGCCTGCCGGGACAGATGTCGTTGCCTCTGCCAGTGGTTGTGGCTGTATCTGCAACGGCTGAGTCTCTTGGTTCTCTTGACCCTGATTGATCTCTGCCTGGATTGTCCATTCATCCTGCTTGTTGAGGACCAACACAATCCGTTGCGCCCCCGCACTCTCCAACACAATCTGCATCATCTTGGCAAGCAAATCGTCAATGATGATTTCGCTGGAGAGCGTTTGCGATGCTTTGAGAACGGTGGTCAGATCGATCATGTCAAAGGTGGCGGTCCTTGTCATGGTTGTTGTGGGTACTGTTGCTGGCATAGCAGAGAGAGCGGTCAACTTATAGGTGTCCTCTTGCAGTGTGCTGGTGGTTTGATGGACTGTGCTGCGTATGTCCGATGAGCGATGCGTCAAGAAATGCGGAAAGCGATTGGCTAAATCGTGCATCTTGGTGACAGCACCCCACTGATTGTAGGCCGCATAGGCTTCACGGATATAGGTCTGTGCCAACCATTGTTTGCCAAGACTGTCGGCAAATTGCCCCGCCAATTCAAAGGCCAAGGCTTCATGGTTGGGGTAACGATGTTTTCGACACAGCGCAATCGCCTCTTCATAACATTCTCTGGCCTTGGCACGTTGCCCTGTGACGCGGGCAATCTCAGCCTCAATGAGCATACAGAAATGTAAATAGTTGGCGGGTGCAGCCTTGGCTCTTTTTTGCAAGCTGCGCAGCGTTTTTTTCGCTACCTGCATAAAGCGCCGTCGGGTGCGTCGATTAACCATCGGATACTGCGCCAAACGGACCATTGCACCCCAGAATTGGGCAAAGATCATTTCGGGGAACCCCTTGACCTCTTCTGTAAACTGCTCAACCATTAGAATATGCGCCAGCGCATCGTCGATGTGCCCATGTAGATAGCAGAGTTGGCATTTGCGCAGATAAAAGATGGCAATCGACAGCCCATCCTCATCCAATTGATCCAACGCTGACGCACCACCCACAATGCCCTCAATCTCGTCACAGGCATCACCCTTGAGCTGACAGGAGTCATCACTTTCGCCCAAGAGATTGAGTACAGTTTGTTGATAGTAGGAAAGGTGTTTGATAAATGTTTCTTGTTGATGGGCTTCCAAAAAGGCTTGATAATGCCGATAACTCTGCTTGACATCTCCCAGCGGCGCGCCCCAATTATAGAGATATTGTGCATGCATAAAGAGCGCGCTACCAGCGGTGCGCGAGTTACCAACCTCAATGCTGTGCTGGTACGCATCCAATAGATGTGGATATGTTTCGTGTACAGGCTGTATCCAATGGTTAATGAATGTATGCGTGTAGAACAGTGCTTGGCCTTGACCCTTTTTAGTCTCCAACTGTTTGGCAAGCTTTAAGGCCACCTGACCCAGTTGGTAGGCATCGTCGGGCTTGCCAGCTTGTGTTGCCAATCCGGTCGCAAACATGCTAAAGCCTGTGACCGAATCTGGACAATTGCCATAGGTCAAGCTGAGGTTGACTGCTTTACACATCAACAGGACAAACAATTTTTTATCACCAAAACTAGCAATTGACACTAATCGTTGTAGATTTGCCATAATCGCTAATTGGCCTCGGTCTGTCATGTGCGGATGGGTTAACAGATGATCGTAATTTTTCTTCGCAAATGGATGTGTACTGCCCTGCGTTGCCACACGAATCAGACGGCGGTAGGTGGTCAAGAAGGTATAGCCAATAAAGGGCATTGGCGGATATTCAGGCAGATGAACACCCGCCAATGACAAGATTTCACGGCCCCATCGGAGTCCCTCGACATATTGGTGGCTGGCGGAGTAATAATCAATGCGGATTGCCGATGCCTCCAGTTTATCCCAGACAGTTTGTGCGTGCGTCATCACTGTCTCTATATACTGCTGCATGGCATCAAACTCCTCAGCAGCATAGCTTGCCTTAATCATTAAATTGTGCAGTTCGAGAGTCCGTGTATAGTCTTCTTGCCAAGGCGTGATCTCGCCCTGTGTCCCGCAGGTCTCTTTCAGCAAACCCCAACTAAACCGCAGGTAGCCTAGAGCAAGTGTAAAGGCAGCGTTGGTGATCGCTTTTTCACCCGCTTGTCGATTGAGTTGAATGAGGTCCTGCCGATCCCTGCCCACAACATTCTCGATTGTAAGCGTATATCCTAATTCAATGGCGGTGTTTAAATGGCCGACCACCTCGAACAACGATTGCTGCTGTTGCGCAGGTGACAACGTTTGATGCATCGACTGACCGAGCTGCCAGTGTACGTTGGCTTTGCGTACATCGTCCATGTGCATATAGACAGCCTGTTGGACACGATCATGTGCAAACTGATAGTGATGTGTGTGCCACTGCGTGTCGTCCCTATCTTCATCTCTATCTTCATCCCTATCTTCATCCCTATCTGCATCACTATCTTCGGTTATGAGTTTGTCTACATAGCGATAACCCTCGCTCAGGGGCACAATCATACCCGCCTTGAGCGCAGGCCAAAGTTGTTGATTGACCTCTGAGGGTGATTGCTTGGCGACGATCAACAGTTGGGCAAACGAGAACCGATAGCCAATACATGCAGCCAACTGTAAAAGCGATTGGGTCGCAGTCGGTAACTCGTCCAGATGCTTCTGAAGTAGCTCGACGACATTCTCTGTGCTGGGCAGTACGTTGATCTTTGCCAAATCCCACACCCACTGGCCTGGAGATTGCTGCCTTAGGGATTGCTGCTTTAGGGGTTGTTGCCTTGATGATTGACGCTGCTGGAAGACAATCAGCCCGGCTTGATAGAGCGACGTTAAGAAATGATGCACATGAAACGGATTGCCACCTGTCCGTGTGTGGACCAGTGCGGCCAATTCGGGAATATCGGCATCCCGTTGTGTCGCATCTGGTTTTAACAGATCAACCAATAGGTCTTCAATGTTGATGGGTGTGAGCGCGGCCAATGTCAACTGATGCAGCCTTTGCTCTTCTGTTTGTGCCTGCTTCTGTTCCATCGCCATCATCAGGGTCTGTAACGGATGCAGTGCATCAACCTCGCTGTCACGGTATGCGCCGATGAGCAACAGGGCTTGATTGGGCTGCTCGGTGATAATCTGTTTCAGCAGTGTGAAGGTCGCAACATTGGACCACTGCAGATCATCCAAAAAGAGGACCAGCGGATGTTCTGGACGGGCAAAGACGGCCAATAATTTCGGAAAGAGGCGGTGGAGTCGATGTTGCGCTTCCTGTGGTTCTAACGTGGTGGCAAGCGGTTGTGTCCCCAAAATCAATGTGAGGTCCGGCACAACCTCAATCAACAGGTGGCTATCATCCCCCAGCGCGGCCAAAAGCCGTTGTCGCCACGTCGCAAGCACTGCCTCTGGCTCGGTCAGCAAATAGCGCACAAGCTCTTGGATCGCGGCCACAAGTCCTGCAAACGGGATATTGCGCTGATACTGCTCAAACTTGCCGCTGGTAAAGTAGCCACGCCGTGCAGTCACAGGCTTGTGAATTTCATGCACGAGTGCCGACTTGCCAATGCCTGCGTATCCGGCAAGCAAGACAACCTGTGTTCCGGCTGTGATACACTGCTCAAACGCCTCCAGCAAGGTCGCCCGTTCATCCTCGCGCCCATAGAGTTTTTGTGGTAGCGTAAACTGTGCAGAGACATCCTTGCTTGCCAACGGAAACGGTTCAATCTGTCCTGTACTGTTGAGTTGCGCTTGACAGCGAATGAGGTCTGCGGCCAACCCTGTCGCTGATTGATAGCGGTCTTCGGCATTTTTTGCCAGCAACTTCATCACAATGGCCGATAGGGTGGCTGGGATGGTCGGCATGACGGCTGTCACAGGGACGGGACTGATGGCGAGATGCGCGTGGACCAACTCCAGCGAATCGATCATTTCAAAGGGAAGACGACCTGTCAGCATCTCATACAGCGTGACCCCCAATGAATAGAGGTCAGAGCGATAGTCCACAACACGGTTCATCCGCCCTGTCTGTTCGGGCGACATATAGGCCAGCGTACCTTCGAGGTGATCAGGGCTACCCATGTGGGGCGTTTTGAGGTCTAGCTGCGTTGCCAGGCCAAAATCAATAATGGCGGGAACCAGTACAGCACTGTTGTTGGAGTCATGTGTAGGTTTGGTTTGGACAAGGATATTGCGGCTATTGATGTCCTTGTGGATGATGTGTGCGTGGTGAAGCTCGGCCAATGTCTCGGCGATGCCAGTGGCGACAGTGAGGCATTGATGGAGAAAGTGTGGCAACGAATCGGTGTGCGTGGCTTGCTGACGGGTGTGTTCGTCCGCAAAAAACGAGCGCAGGGTTTGTCCATCTACATAATCCAGCACAAGTGCATAGTGCCCATCCACAGTGGTTGTGGCCCTGCCTTTGCGAACACCAGCAATGGTCAGGCTCTTGGTCAACTCGTACTCATTGTGAAATTGTGTCACCTGTCGCGGTGTTGGACGCTCTTCTTTGAGAATTTTAATGACGATAGGTTGTGGTGATGACGTTGTTGATTTGTTCTGGTTCTGCTGGTAGATCACCGAATGTGACCCATCAAAAATTAATTTTGCGTTCTCGTTTAGCATAGACTCCACTTAGCTTGGCAAAGGGTGCGTATTGACGCGGTTGAGCGCAGATATCAACGCAGGAACCCGAATGGGTTTGGGGACAAAATCATCCATACCTGCACTGAGATATTCTTCACGATGCTGGTCCATCGCATCGGCGGTCAAGGCAATAATCGTGGGTTGCTCTTCTTGCGGCCAATGGGTACGGATGCGCTGTGTCGCCGTCAACCCATCCATCTCTGGCATATGCACGTCCATCAGGATCACATCATAGGGTTGCCGTTTGAGCGCGTCAATGGCCTCCAATCCATTTGCCGCAATATCGGCGGTATAGCCACATTTGCGCAACACACCCAAGGCTACCTTCTGGTTGATCACGTTATCCTCGGCCAACAAGATTTTGAGCGGTTTTTGGCTTGCCATCTTGGCGTCAAACTGTGTCGCATTTCGTTTTGTTTTGGCCGGTGGCTGGACTGCTGCCTTTTGCCCCACAATGGTAAAATGAAAGGTTGAACCAACTCCAGCCGTGCTTTCCACCCACATCTCACCGCCCAGAAGGGTCGCAAGCTGCTTGCTAATCGCCAGCCCCAGCCCTGTGCCCCCATATTTACGGCGAATCGAGGCGTCCACCTGGCTAAAGGACAGGAACAGACGGTCAAGGCGGTCGATGGGAATACCGATACCCGTGTCCTTGACTTGGAAATGAACCCGATAGGGGGCATCTTGTGGCACAGAGCCATTGGTCGCAAATTGACTGGATGTTTCCATGCCCTTCTCTGCGACAGGCGATGCCGATACTTGGACCGTAATGCCTCCGTTATCTGTAAACTTGACGGCATTGGCAATGAGGTTGGTCAGGATTTGACGCACCCGTGTGACATCTTGAATGAGCCGAGGCGGAACGTTGGGGTCGATTTCATAGGTGAACGACAGCCCTTTGGCCGAAGCATTGGGTCGAAACAGCCCAAAGGTGTCTTCCATACACTCTTTCATATCAAATGTCACCAGCTCCAATTCTAGCTTGTTGGCCTCAATTTTCGATATGTCGAGAATGTCGTTGATAATCGTCAGCAGCGTGTCACCACTGGTGCGCAGTGTATTGAGCAAGTCCTGCTGTTTCTCATTCAACGCCGTGTCATTCAATAGTGTCGCCATGCCCAGCACACCATTCATGGGTGTCCGTAGCTCATGTGTCATCTGCGAGAGGAACATGCTCTTGGATTGATTGGCGACTTCTGCGGCTTCTTTGGCCGTTGACAACTCGTCGGCACGTTGTTGCGCCTCTTCGAGGAAGAGTCTGTTTTCGATGGCAACCGTCAATTGGTTTAGAACAGACTGAAAGGGTTCAACCTCGTGTTCGCTAAAGTGATACGGTTCGTCCCCCATCAGCAGCAACACCCCAATCGATTCGCCAAGGTCTCGCAACGGCAAAAGTACCATTGCCTGAATCTGCAATTGGGTCATCAGTTTTGCCGTCTCTGTGTCTACACGTGTGTCTTCTTGAACATTTTCAAAGAAAAGAGGCACCTGGCTCAAGGTTAGCGCAAAGGCGGGGATTTCTGCCCGGTTATACACTGTCCTCATCTCATCCGGCGGTGTGCCCTGTCCACTATACCACGTTGCCCAGACCTCTAGGTGATCGATGTCACTGGTATCTCTTTCACTGGCATCTCTTTCACTGGCATCTCTTTCACTGGTATCTCTTTCACTGGTATCACTGTGTTTAAAAATCATGACAGCGGCACGGTTAATCACGGATAAATCAATCTCTTCGACCACAGCCGCAACCAATGCAGAGGGTGTGCGCGCCGAAATCAATCGTTGGCTGATGGTGGCAACCTGTGCCAAGTTTTGGGTCCGTTCGGACACCTGCTCTTCCAGCGAATTAATCAGATTCTTCTGTTTGGCCGTCATGACATTAAAGGCATGGGCAAGCTGTCCAACCTCATCCTCACTGGTGACCTCGACTTGCTGCGAGAGGTCGCCAGCCGTGATTGCTTGCGTTGTCGATACCAGCGATTCGATGGGTCGAACAATTTGATAGGCGGCCAGCGATGTCAAGGCTGCGGCCATCAGCAAGACAAGCAAAATCGTCGCACTCGTAATATAAATGGCATTGATTGTCAGCGCGAGTGCATCAATACGTGGTTGTTCGGCAACGACCGTAAATTGCTGATCCCCCAACTGAATGATGCTGGCGGCCAGCGCAACATCTGTGCCATCCAGTCCCTGTGTAAAGCCTGCCTGATCTGGCACCATAAATTGATGGCCTTGCAACACAACGCCGGGATCGGGATGGGCAACCACACGGTTTTGACTATCGACCATGTACACCGTGCCCCGTTTACCCACATCTTCGGTTGCCATCAATTCCCATACAGGATTAAAGTGAAATTCAGCCACCAACACATTGGCGACTTCACCGCTACGCAGATCGAGCAAGGGAAAGCCAACGGTCATCAGCGGTTCACGGGTGAAGTCATCAAAACGAACCGAGCTATAGTAGATTTCTTGCGTGGCTTTTGGCCGCTCAAACTCTGTGCGGTCTCCCCAATACCCCAAGTCGGTTGTGAGAATTTCGACTTGCGTCAGGTGCATCAGTTCATTGCCCTTGTCGTCCAGCAAATGAAGATTTTCATAGACATTGCGTCGAGAAATGAGTCTCGACAAAATCGCCCTTTGTTCCTCGTTTGTCAGAGTTTGCACATCACGCAACTCAGTTAGTAAGCGAATCTCATTTTCTTGTTGTTGCACAAATGCTTGAATATCCGCAGCCACACGGCTTGCAATCTGGCTCTCCAGTTCCAGTGCTTGGTTACGTTGTACATCCAAACTGAGCAAAATCAAGATTGTCCCGACCAATAGCAGTGGAACCACACCTAGTGTTGTAAAGATTATGGTTAGCCGTGTTCTAAGACTCCTCTGCATACATTATTTCCTTCTATGTTCCCTACTATCTATTCATGGTTAAATCATATTCCACCGCAGCCATTGATGCAGCAGTTTGCAGAATCTTCCATAAGGCCACGTGCTATTCCTGTGCTATCCTTCCACAGTATAATAGCTTGTTCTAAATTGGTCTAATGAGTCAAAAGTGAATTGAGACTTTTATCGGTCTTGGTGGTGACATTTAGGGCAATTCGTGATCCTCATGCTTAAGACAACGTGTAATTGGGCACATGGTCTAACGCAAACATCAACGTTGAAATCCGAATCGGTTTGGTCACAAAATCATCCAGACCGACACCCATCAACTCGCAAAGTGGTCTGCTGATTGCCAGCCCCAGCCCTGTTCCATCATATTTGCGTGTGGTTGTGGCATCAACTTGGCTAAAGGATTGGAAAGAGTCTTTCTATACGGTCTTCTGGAATGCCGATGCCTGTATCTTTGACTATAAAATGGAGCAAATAGTTCCCTTGCTCTTGCGTGTATTCCGTTGCTTCTGATGAACCGCCAAGAATCGATGCCATTTTGGGGCATGATGCCAAACAATGGACAAAGGAGATCGCTGCAACGCTTGTGATTTCACCGCTGACGGTCCGCACCCACACAACCAACATCTATCAGAAATTAAACGTCACCAATCGCAGACAGGCTGTTATGGAAGCGCAAACGCTTGGCCTCTTGCCTACCCGACAACCATACTACAACGGATTAAGGCGGGGAACCCTCTGGGTTTCGCTGTAGTATGTAGTTTTTTAAAAGAGGACGTAGATGGTATCGGCTTTGAATAGACTATAAAATTAAAACGCATATTTTTATTTCGTATTGAAATAAAAATATGCGTTTTAATTTTATATTTATATTAATATTTGTAAGATACGATATTTCCTAGCTCATTACTCAATAATCTAATACATTTTGTATCAGGCGTACTGCTGCTGTATCTGTTATGCTCTGTCTCAGGTGGATAAACTCGCACGGGGCGTGCTAACTAAACGAGATAAAGGTTACCCACCGATGAACTATGCCCAAAAAAGGGACCACTGATGTTTACTTCGGCTCTTGTTATCACTGCCAGTGATATCGCTAGCTATGTATCGATTAAACGGTATAGAAGTCACCAAAAAACGATTAAATTAGTGAATGCCCTTGCTTTACCAACGCCCAAGGTAGAACACAATCAATCAGGCATCTTGTCTGATACATTGCGCCGCAAACAACGCAAAGAGATAGTATCTGACTATGATTACGAGGATGAAGTGAGCGAGAGCGAGCGGAGAATTAACCGATATTTCGCGTTATCAAGCGTAGCCCTCGGCTTGACCGCGGTCGCCGTTCTGCTCAATGCATTCAAAATAGGCGACTTGCTCGCAGATAATCGCTTCGACATTGGCTTCGGTTAATTGACTATAGAGGACGGTTCCTTCGCCATCGCCGGATATGTCGATATGCCGCGACAGTGGGTGTGATTTCTCTAC
This sequence comes from Chloroflexota bacterium, assembly GCA_039029935.1. GTDB lineage: Bacteria > Chloroflexota > Anaerolineae > Caldilineales > Caldilineaceae. The sequence continues at coordinate 16,758 of JBCCFC010000005.1, read as the reverse complement.
AGGTATCAGGATAGGTCACATCGATTCGTTGATCTTGGGTGTAGAGTGCTACAATTTTCGGTTTGTTCATTTTTATGAATCACTTTCCTGCTACGCCACAATCGCCCGCATTCCATCCCACTCCAACCAAATATCGGTCAGGACTTCGGGGCCATGCACTACGTGGTCAACATGGCACAGACGAAAATAGATGGCATAACGCGGATGCGGTGACACATTGGGGGCAACGGTGTGCGCAACCTGATAATGGGCAAAGATCGCATCACCTGCGCGCACAATCATCTGCACTGGTTCAGGCATGTCAACGGGTGGCATGTCAGCAGAGGGGTTGTAGCGAAAGTCCGCTGTCCCATGTTCCTGAAAGTACTGCTCGAAGAGACGATGGGTATGCGGCCAAACCGCTAAATTGCCAGCGTATTCGCATTGCACGTCGCTCAAGGCAATGCCGACCAGCATAGTAAAGCTGTGCAGCTTGCCAGCGGGGACACCGTTATTGGGTGCATGTCTGCCATCTACATGTGGTGGGTGGAATGTTGGCGGATCATCCATTGTTGGGAAACGCACGGCGATTTGACCGCTATTCACGGGGCTGATTTTACCCGCGCCAATCATGGACTCGGCCAGTGCTTTCACAGGCGTCTGGTTGTACAGGTCCGTGATCACGGATGCATTTCGCAGTTCTGGACAGAATGTCTGTAAGCGATAGGTTATGATTTTTGCGGGATCAATGCCCTCGCCAAATGAATGGTTGATGGCTTTTACGGCAGCATCAACCATCACATCAGGAATAACACCGGGTAGTCGGACATAGCCCTTTTCATAGAATTCAAGTTTTTGTGCATGAGTCAATTGCATGGTTGTTGTCCTTATTGCTGATTTTGGGGCAAGCCATCCCCAATCTCATAATAGTCGCCCTTGTCGGCCACGAAGATATGTGTTTTGAGCTTGGTGTCTGTAGGCTGGTCAAATGCACCCATTGCGATGGCGATTTCGTCCTTCTCGATTGGGTCCCAAAAGCGAAATGAGCCACAGGTGGCGCAGAAACCGCGCCGTACCTTTTCAGATGCATGGAACCATGTGAGATTTTCCAAGCCATGAATGGTCACAGTCTCTTGTGGCACGTCAACAGATGCCCAGTAATGCCCCGACTGATTACGACATTGGGAGCAATGACAGGCATTCGGTTGAGGTAGTGTTCCAGTGACCTCAACACTGACCGCACCACAGAGACATGATCCTTTGTACATGTGTACTCTCCTAACAGTATAGCAAGTATAGAAATATCATGATTGACAAACGATAGAATAAACGATAGACTTCTAAAAATGCAAAGCTGACTCATCGTTATAATTGATAAAAATTTCGTGGTAGGGTTGAGAGGTAGCTAGCAGGGGTTATGGACCAAGTAGCAGAGTTGAATGTGACCGATGAGATGATGATGAATCAAATACATTTCGATCAGGTACCATTGCGAATCAACAGAAAAAAACAAACATATTACATATTGACGGAAGCGCAGGTCATGGCACTCATGCAACCACCCCCAGATAGGAGTTATGTAGATGTTGACTACGCACTTAATGATGATTATTCGTTTACGCCGGAGGATATTGGTCTGACGGAAGATGAAATGAAAAAACGTGAAGAAGCCAGTCGTGCAAGAGCTGAATATGTTCAAGAGAAATTAGGTGGGATGAAACTAAAACCAATGGATATCGAGTTGAAAAATCGTTTGGACATGCTAAAATCGCTTTCGGCTACATACCCATCCATACCCGCGATTGATGAACCTACCCTGCAAGCCTTAGAAGAGGCAATGTTAAACAATTTAAAAGCACTTGTTCCTACCCTTTAATACCACTCAACGTAAACCCTTCGGTAAAATACCGTTGTCCATAATACGACAGTGCCATCATGGGCAGCGACATCAACACCGACATCGCCATCATTTGACCCCAAGCCGTGTCACCACGAATGCCAATAAACCCCTGCATCGCCAAGGTCAGCGTCTGCATGTCACCCCGTTTGAGGTAGAGGAGTGAAAAGAGCAGGTCATTCCAGGCCCAAGAGAGGATAAGGACGACTTGCAGAGCGAGGATTGGCTTGGAGAGTGGGACGACAATGCGCCAAAAGATGCCCAGCTCGCCACAACCGTCGATACGTGCGGCGCCCGATAGCTCGTCGGGAATGGCGCGGAAGAATTGACGTAGCACAAAAATCATGCCTGGATTGATGGCAAGCATGGAAGGGATGATGGCAGGGAGCCATGTGCCGACCCAGCCCAGACGTGCCATCAACACAAATCGAGGCACAAGTGTCACCGTGTCGGGAATCAGCATCAAGCTGATGTTGAGTAACATTAAGATTTCGCGTCCACGAAACTGCATTCGTGCAAAGGCATAGGCGGCAATTGTACATGAGAGCATGGTAGGCACACCGACAAACAGGGCCAGCAGCAACGTGTTGTTGAGGTAAAGCGTCCAATCTTTCGCCTGCCACCCGTCTACAAAGTTCTCTACTGTAATGGGGTTGGGAATCCACTGAATGGGGACCGTGACGCGTAGCTGCTCAACGGTCTTGAAGGCCGTGCTGATCATCCACACAAGAGGCATGAGTGCAATGATGAGCATGCCTGCGATGAGGAGATAGGCGACGGTGTGAAGGATGAATCGCTGTGTCTTCATGCCGATAAAGAAACGCCCTGAAGAACTCCCCGAAGAACGTCCTGGTAGGCCCCCTTGAAGGCTTCCTTGTGATTTACCGATGACAGCCATTGGTTAGTCATTGCCCCCTTCATAGTAAACCCAGCTTGCCGAGGAGCGGAAGACGGCGACAACAATGACGACAGAGATCACAAACAATATCCACGATAGGGCTGCGGCGTGCCCCATCTTGAAGAACTTGAAGGCATTTTCATAGATAAGCTGTCCATAAAAAGTGGAGCCACCCGCAGGGCCACCGCCTGTCATCAACATTGGCGTTGTGAAATATTGAAACGCACCGATTAACCCAGTCAGCAGATTGAACAATGTATAAGGCGTCAGCATTGGCAACGTGACATTGAAGAGTGTCTGTAAGCCGCGCGCACCGTCAATTTTGGCAGCATCATAAAGTTCCTGTGGCACATTTTGCAGCCCTGCTAAGAAGATAAGCATCCCGATGCCACCCTGAATGGTCATGAAGATAAATATCCATTTGACCATCACGGGATCGGAAATCCAGCTCTGTTGCCACGGCAAACCCATCGCTTTCATGATGCTGTTGATCAACCCCAGCGACGGACTCCAAATAAAGACCGAGACGGCGGCTGCACCCGCTGCGGGTACGGTGCCCGGCACAATGGCAAGTGTCCGAAATAGCTGTAACCCTTGGACCTTGACATTGAGCAGGAGAGCCTGTAATAGCCCGACCACCAGTCCACCTGGGACCGAAATCGCCACATAGATCAGTGTGTTGATCAGTGCATTGCGTGTATACGAGTTTTCTAACAAGTTTTGATAATTGCGAAAACCGACCCAGACGGCGGGTTGAAAGACATCATAGATGGTAAAGCTGTGGTAGAGTGAATCGAGGATGGGGTATGCTTGCATCGTAATCACGCCAATGAGCCACGGCAAGATAAAGATGTAGGGCAACGAACGTCGCCCCAAACGCCGTCGCCATGCTTGCCTTCTGAGTTGCGCATTATCTGCCGCGCTTAGAGCCGTTGCGGACATAGTTACTCCAACGGTTTTGGTGAGCTGTGAGTGGTTGGTAATCAGTAGGTCAGTAGGTCAGTAGGTCAGTAGGTCAGTAATCAGTAGGTCAGTAATCAGTAGGTCAGTAATCAGTAGGTCAGTAGGTCAGTAATCAGTAGGTCAGTAGGTCAGTAAGTCAGTAACCGAACACTGAATACCGACCTACCAACCTACCGACGCACCGAATACCGACCTACCGACGCACCGAATACCGACCTACCGACGCACCGAATACCGACCTACCGACGCACCGAATACTGACTAACTAACTCTGCGTCACCCAGTACTCATCCAACGACTGTTGCAATTCAGTGTTGATATCGGCCAGTGCATCCTCGGCAGACTTGGCACCAAAGATAGTCTCTTCGAAGGCGCGTTGCCAGAGATTCTCAACCTGTGACTGGACAGGTGTCAAGAACTCATTAGGGCTCCATAGTCGGTCCGCTTCCAGTGGTGCATCAAAGAACCACTCGAGGCCAGGAATCGTAGACAGATCAATGGCGTCTAGCAATGGTTTGCTCCACATGGCCGCACCACGCATTTCAAATTCGAGCAGACCAATCTCAACGCTGGTCATGTGTGTCATGAAGTTAAAGCCCGCCTGTGGTGCATCGGTTGAATTTGGCATAAAGAGCGTATGTCCCGTGCCAAAGTCTACCGCTTTCAAGCCCTCGTTCAGGTTGGGGTGGAAGCCGTAGCCAATTGTCTCCAGTTCCACGCCTGTGACATCAGTCACACCCTTCATCGCACCGGGCATCCAGTTGCCATTGGTGATCATGGCACGCTTGGCGTTGTTAAAACCGCTGGACTCATAGCCTGTCCAATACCCCCATTCTTGGCTAAATGCTGCCATCTGGTCTACGCCTGCATCGGTCCAGAATTGGGCGACGGTTTCCAGACCCAGCACCCACTTCTCGGAGTCAAAGGTAAAGGTCTGTTTGTCCTCGGTGATGTAGTTCTCATCAAAGACAATGGGCCAGCAGATAACCGTGAATCCATAGGCATCTTTGGGGTCATACCCAGCCTGGGTCAGATTCCCATTGGCATCATATTGGTTCAGTTTGGCAGACCATTCGAGCATTTCCGGCCAGCTTGATGGTCCAGCTTCTGGATCGCCACCGATTTCTTCGATCAGCCCCTTGTGCCAACACATGGCAGGCATGGCGCCGCCCTCCAATACAGGAATACCATAGGTCACACCATCCCATTTGCCGTTATCCCACTGTGTACCCAAATAGATGTCTGGGTCAAAATCGGTCGCTTGGTCGAGCATATCGTCGAGCGGGAACATGACACCGCGCGCCATCAGTTCCGAAAAACCACCGATGTAGCGATGATAGACATCGGGCGCGGTGCCACCCGCCAATGCCGTCATCGTGTCCTCTGGTGTCACAGCGACACGGATCATCTCCACTTCGACGTTGGGATACTTTTCATTGAACATCTCGATGGCTGGCGTCCAGATGTCACAATCGCCACCCGCACACCATGCGGATTGAACCTGAATCGTCACCATATCGTCGGCACCGCCTCCCTCGCCGTCACTCTCACTGCCACCACTGGGTGCGGCCACTTGGCAGGCAGAGAGCAGGAACGCGCTGCCTGCTGTGGCTCCCGCTAATGCAAGGAACTGTCTCCGGCTAAAACGATTTTGCTGCATGAGCTATTCTCCTTATACTATATGCTCTGGCTAAAGAACCCCCGTTTGTTATCATCAAGCGACAATGTACAAATGGGAGTGCAAATGGGATGAAGAAAGGTATTGATGATCCTATCAGTACAATCTGTGTACAGCATAGCATAGGCGTCAGATGACGGCAAACAGAAAAAAAGTGGGCTAATGGCAGACAATTGGGTTCGAATCAAGTACCTATGTTCTCCATCCTCAATTGACAACCTCACCAAAATCGAGTATACTCAACACCATGAGCGAATCTACATCAAACCACGAACAAGCATCGAAGACCTTGTGGCATATGCTCATGTACCGCATTTTGAAGGGCGTCATGGTCCCTGTCAATATCAGTGTTCATGACGAAGCATTTGCCTCCGATGAGCCGCCAAGAATCGATGCGATTTTGGGTCATGATGCAAAACAATGGACATTCGAACAGCAAGCCGTCTTGCCCGATGGTATTCGCGACCGTCATTGCCAGCATCATCTATTGTAGTTCAAAATCACAGAATCTGTCTCCAAACCAGCATTCCAACAGGCTACCGTGTATGAATTTATGTATCCCCGAACCCATAAGCTCAAAGCGCATCAATTTCAGACATATATTGTCAGTTCAAAGACACCGCAAAAGGCCAGGTTAAAGAAATGGGGGTATAAAGTTAGTGACTATCCCGGTGTCTATACCAGCAAGATAGAGGCTTATGAAGACATCGTGCTAATTGTGCCGAATAAGCTGCGCAAACTACCGCACAATAGCTATTTTCAGTTGTTTGCGAGTGAAAAGAAGGTGCGTGAATGGGCATTTGAGCATGTTTTACGGACACATGCCTCTGGACTGTCAACCGATCAAGGGGTCAGTTATATTTTGACAGTGGTGTTTGCCTTAGCCAAGGCATATGAGCTGGAGTTGAAAGAGTTACAGGAGGATCAAATGGATGTTGAACGTCTTCTTGCGATTGGCGCAGAGTATCGAGAGAATTTTATTGCCGCCGCGACACTTGAGGAACGGTTGGCAGGATTGAAACCAGAAGAGCGGATGATGGGTTTGCGCCCTGAAGAGCTTTTGGCAATGTTCAAACCAGAAGAACGTCTGATGGGTTTGCGTCCCGAGGAGGTCTTTAGGATGTTCAAACCAGAAGAACGCCTTATGGGGCTACGTCCCGAAGAACGCCTTATGGGACTGCGTCCCGAAGAACGTCTTGTGGGACTGCGTCCCGAAGAAGTGCTTGGGATGTTCAAACCAGAAGAACGTCTCACGGGGTTACGCCCCGAAGAGAAACGATTGCTATTGAAAGAGCTTCAGGAGTCTTTACTGGCGGATGAGGAGGAGGCAACCGCAGAACTCAATGCAGACGAATCGAATGCAGAAACACGAAACATAGATACATTGAAGACCAACAACACAGAGGATGACCTGCCGTCTGATGAAGGTACACTTGCCAGTGTAACCTTCCAAGGTCTTAGGTCAAATATCGAGCCGTGAACTTCACTTAGCCTAGAACAGGCTCTGTGTTGACACGGTTGAGCGCAGATATCAACGCGGGCACGCGGATGGGTTTGGGGACAAAATCATCCATGCCCGCGTTGAGAAACGCTTCTCGATGCTGCTCCATTGCATCGGCGGTCAAGGCGATAATGCTGGGTTGCTCTTCGCGCGACCATTGGGTCCGAATACGCTGTGTGGCCGTCAAGCCATCCATCTCTGGCATTTGAACATCCATCAGGATGACCATCATAGGGTTGTCGTTGAATCGTTGCTCACAAATTATTCCACCGACAACTCTACTCAAGACAGCGCATGATTCGGCACACGGTCGAGCGCAGACATCAACGCTGAAATCCGAATCGGCTTGGTCACAAAATCATCCATACCCATACCCAGATACGCTTCCTTCTGTTGCTCCATCGCATCTGCCGTGAGGGCAATAATCGTGGGTTGTTTGTCTGGTGGCCAATTGTGGCGAATCCGTTGGGTCGCGGTCAAGCCATCCATCTCTGGCATATGCACATCCATGAGAATCACATCATAGGGTTGGCGCATGAGTGCATCAATCGCCTCCAGCCCATTGGCCGCGACATCGGCTGTGTAGCCACACTTACGCAGCACACCCAACGCCACTTTTTGGTTGACCACATTGTCCTCGGCCAAGAGGATACGCAGCGGCTTTTGTTGTGCCATCTTTGTGTTCAGCTTGGACACATGCTGGGTTTGTCTGGCGTATCGTTGTGTCTGCCGTGCCAGAATGGTGAAATGAAAGGCGGAACCAACATTGACCTCGCTCTCCACCCAAATCTCGCCCCCCATCAACCCGCAAAGCTGTTTGCTGATTGCCAGACCCAGCCCGGTTCCCCCATATTTACGCGTGGTTGTCTCATCAGCCTGACTAAAGGATTGGAAGAGCCTGTCTATGCGGTTTACTGGAATACCGATGCCTGTATCTTTGACTATAAAATGAAGCAAATAGCTCCCTCGTTCTTGGCTATCGTCTATCTCTCGCCCATTTTGCGATTCTGTTCTGACAGGTTGATGGGTGTTGGTATCGGCAGCAGACGCCAAAGAACTCTGAACGGTGACTGTAATCCCACCTGTGTCTGTGAATTTGACGGCATTGCCGACAAGATTGGTGAGGATTTGGCGCACCCGTGTGACATCTTGGACCACGCCTTTGGGGGTATCCGATGCAATGTGATAGGTCAGCGATAATCCTTTGGACGCAGCATTGGCCTGAACCAGTGCAAAGGTATCCTCAATACAGCCCTTGATTTCAAAGGGCACTTTCTCCAACTCCAGTTTATTGGCTTCGATTTTGGAGAAGTCGAGAATATCGTTGATGATGGTTAAGAGTGTGTCGCCACTGCCGCGAATCGTATCCAGCATCTCCTGCTGTTTTGCGTCAAGGATCGTATCGTCCAGTAGCGTTGCCATCCCCAGCACACCATTCATGGGGGTACGTAGCTCGTGAGTCATCTGTGAAAGAAAGGTGCTTTTGGATAGGCTGGCGCGCTCTGCCTGCTCTTTGGCCTCAACAAGTGCCTGTTGGGTTGTCTGCAACGCGGTCAACGTCTGTGTCAATTCGCTGGTGCGCTCTGCCACACGCTCTTCAAGATGTTCATAGAGCAGGGCATTGTTGAGCGAAATCGCCATTTGTGAGGAGAGCATGGTCAACACCTCGATCCGCTCAGAGGAAAAGACATCGGTACTGAGATAATTTTCGAGGTAGAGCAACCCGCTGGTTGTGCCTTGGTTGACAATCGGCATACAGAGCAAGGACGGTGGGTGATTTGACCGGAAATAGGGATCATGTGCAAATTGGGTCTCTGTCACGCCATGATCCAAGATCAGCGTATGTCCTGTGCGGATGATAAAGTTGACCAACCCCACAGGCACAATCTCTGTGGCATCGGGTAATAGCGTTGTATCCATCACGATTGGTTGCGACATCTTTTGCGATTCAATTTCTGCTTCTTGCCAATTTAGGTCCGCCTGAATCATCCACTGGTCATCCCACCGCAACACCAAAACCGCCCGCTGCGCCCCTGCACTCTCCAGCACAACGCGCATCATTTTGGCAAGCAGGTGTCCGATCATGATTTCACTGGAAATGGTTTGCGATGCTTTTAGAATAGTTCTGACATCCAGTGTCCCCAAATCGGTGGTTGCGGTCATGGTTCTGGGGATTTTGTGTTGTGTAGCGGCTCTGTCATAGAGTGTTTGGGCAATGGACCGCCCTTCTGCAAGAAAATGGGGGAAATTGGATTGCAGATGTTGCAGTTTTGTGACAGCACCCCACTGTTGATAGGCGGCATAGGCTTCACGCAGATAGGTCTGTGCAACCCAACTTTGCCCTTGGCTTTCGGCAAATTGACCCGCCAACTCAAAGGCCAATGCTTCATGATGGATATAGTGCTGGGCTTTGCACTGTGTAATCGCCTCAATATACCGTTCACGAGCCAGCGTATTTTTCCCCTCCACACGAGCAATCTCGGCATTGATGAGGGCATAGAAGTGCAGATAGTTGGCAGGGGCATGTTTTGCCAATTTTTTGATCTGCCGAAGATTTGTCTTGATGACACGCATAAACTGCCGTTGTTCTGGACGGGTGACAGACGGATAGAGAGCCAAACGGATGAGCGCACCATACAAATAGATCAGGGGCCGTTCAGCCATGCCACGCCCAACGTTAATATGCTGCTCCACGATTTGCATATACCCCAACGCTTCCTCAAATCGGCCATGCAAATAGCAGAGCTCATTCTTACGTCGATAGAGAATAACCAGAGCAGTGTAATCCTTTTCGGCGTGATAGCGTGGCAACATCTCGACTTCATCATAGACATCACCCTGCAATTGACAGGGGTCGTCGCTCTGCCCCAGCAGATTGAACACAAGCTGTTGATACAATGACATGAAATGAATATAGGTGTCAAGGTGATACTTTTCTAAAAATGACCGATAGTGTTCATATTCCTGCGCCACCTGTGGCAAGGCATAGCCCCAATTATAGATACTCACGGCATAGAGCATAACGGCACTACACGCGTTGTGGACATCGCCCGCTTCAAGGCTGTGTCGCGAGGCATCCAGCAGCCCGGCAAATGTTTGATGAACAGGCATGTGCCGATGGTTGATAAAGCCGTTGGTATAAAGCAGCGTCTCACCTTGCAGGCCCTTGACTTGATAGCGATTTGCCAGCGTCAATGCGGTTTGCCCCAACTCATAGCTATACTTTGTGCGGCCAAAGTCGGACTCAGCCAATGCCGCCGCAAATGTACCATAGGTCGAGGCGGACTCAGGGCTGTTGCCATAGGTCAGGCTCAATTGCACACCTGTGCAGATTAAGAGCGGCACAAGGTCTTGGTCGGCAAAAAAGGCAATCCCCAGCAGAACACGCACGACGGCCATTATGGCCTGTTTCTGTGGGTCTTGCATATCGGGTCGGGTCAAGAGTCTGGACCAATCTCTGTCCGATAATGGATTGAAGCGGTTTTGGGCGGTGACGCGATGAAGCGCGCGGTCGGTTTGCAAAAATAGACGAACAACATAGAAACGGCTTGGTTTTTCTGGCAAATCGACCCCTGCCAAGCGTAGGACTTGCCGCCCCCACGCTGCCCCGGCCATGTACTGGTTGCTGCTGGCATAATAACGGAGGAGTGTCGTCGAGGCGGGCATTTTGTCCCAATCTGTATGCGCATGGGTCATCACCGCCTCTAATGTATCATGCATTAGGTCAAGCTCGCCCGCAACATAAGCCGCTTCGACCATCAAATTGTGAAGTTTCAGCACCATGTCATAGTGGTCACGCCAAGCCACAGATTCATTTTGCGTACTCTGATTCTTGTCATGATTGTCATGCGCAACCATGCCTCTGATAATGTGCCAACTGGTTTGTAGATAGCGCAGTGCAGGCGAGAATGCAGCCGCCGCAATCGCCTTTTCACCCGCCTGCAAATTGAGTCGGGCAATCCTCATCTGCTCTTCATCAGCAAGCAATTCAGGGCGCATCCCACCCTCATTGCCGTCGAGAACCTTGTTCAAATGCCCAACCAATTCAAACAAGCGCTCGTGCTGTTCTGCGGGTGAGAGTTTCTGACGCATCAACTGCCCAATCTGTTGATGGACAGACGCACTATCCACGGCATCAATCAACCCATATGCAGCCTGCTGTACACGGTCGTGAACAAATTTATAGATAGGCTCATCTTGTTCTGTGTTGAGTGTATCGATATTGACATCGTTTGCAGCGTGAGTTCCCGCATCAAGGCTCATTACATATCGGTAGTTTTCGCCAAGAGGTACAATCAACCCTGCCTCCAGCGCAGGCCACAACTGTTGGTGAACCGCTTTGGCTGGCTGGTCCGCAATAATTACCAGCACCTCAAACGAAAACCGATTGCCAATACAGGCTGCCAACTGAAGGATGGACTGTGTTTTTGCTGGCAGTTGACGTAGCCGATTTTCGAGCAAGTCCACCACACTCTCTGTGCTGCTCAAGGCGTTGATCTCTGCTAAGTCCCACAACCATTGCCCCGACCCAGGATCAAAACGGAGTAGTTCGCTCTGATACAGTGATGTTAAAAATTCGCGCAGGAAAAAGGGATTGCCCCCGGTTCGTGTTTGCAGAAGTTGAGACAGAGCTGCAATGCTGTGTGTTCTTTCTGCTCTTTCTGCTCTTTGGTCTTGTGGTTCAGCTTGTTTGGTCTGTGCATTGACGGTCAATAGATCGGCCAACAATGCCTGGGTATCGGTTACACGCAAGGGTTCCAGTGCTAATTGGTGCAGTGGGATATTCCGTGTACGCAACTCCTCGATGAGGGCTTGGAGAGGATGATGCTGATCCACTTCATTGTCTCGATACGCCCCAATCAACAAGAGTGCCTGTTGGGATTGGTCCATCACCATCTGTTGGAGCAGTTTGAGCGTTGCCAGGTCGGCCCACTGTAAGTCATCCAAAAAGAGGACAAGCGGGTGTTCTTTTTGGGCAAACACAGCAATCAGTTTGGGAAAGAGATGATGCAAACGGTTTTGCGATTCTTGAGGTCCCAGTGGGTTGGCCTCTGGTTGCTCACCTAAAATCAATGCCAACTGCGGAACCAACTCAATCAGTACCTGTCCATCGCCACCCAGCGCATCCAACAACCGTGACCGCCATTGCACCAGTTGTGCCTCGCGTTCGGTTAGCAGATACTCGATTAGCTCGCGGATGGCGGCAACCAATCCAAAAAATGGGATGTCACGCTGATACTGCTCAAACTTCCCACTAATAAAGTAGCCCCGCCGTGCCGTGACAGGCTTGTGCAGTTCGTGAACCAGTGCCGATTTGCCGATACCCGAATACCCCGCGACCAGCACGAGCTGATTACTGCCAGCATCTTGCCCACACTGGTCAAATGCATCAAGCAGCGTCTGGCGTTCGGCCTCACGCCCATATAATGTTTGTGGCAGGGTAAACTGGGTCGAAAAATCCGTGTGCGCCAATGGAAAAGAGACAAGTACGCCCTTGGTTTCCAGTTGCTGTTGGCAGATGATGAGGTCAGCGGCAAGCCCTATGGCAGACTGATAGCGGTCTTCGGCATTCTTTGCCAGCAATTTCATGATGATATCGGACAGAGCAGGTGGGATAGCGGGATTCACCGTTGTCGGCGGGGTAGGGTTGATGGCGAGGTGTGCGTGGACCAAGGCCAATGCATCGGTCATCTCAAAGGGCAGACGCCCCGTCAGCACCTCATACAGTGTCACACCCAGCGAATAGAGGTCGGTACGATAATCGACCACGCGGTTCATGCGCCCAGTCTGCTCTGGAGAGAGATAGGCCAGCGTCCCTTCGAGTTCTTCTGGGCTGCTCAGGTGAGGTCTCTTGAGATTGAGCTGGGTGGCAATGCCAAAGTCAATGATGGTGGGGTTCCATTTTTTTTGGGGTGCATTTTCTGGTGTGCTTGTTGTGACTAGGATATTGTGGCTGTTGATATCCTTGTGGATAATGCGATGCTGGTGAATCTCATCGAGCGCATTGGTGATGGCAAGGGCAAGATGCAAAAAATCTGCCAAGAATTGAGCCGTTGGCAGATTGCGCAGCGCGCTGTGCTCAACGCCGTTGTGGTCAACGCCGTTGTCTTGAATCAAGGCTTCTTTGAGTGTTTTGCCCTCAATATAGTCCAACACCAAGGCATAGCGACCCTCTATCGTTGTCATGGACAACCCTTTGCGCACCCCGGCAACATTGAGGTCTTTGGTCAATTCATATTCATTATTAAATTGGACAATCTGGCGGCGTGTGGGGCGATCCGATTTAAGAACTTTGATAACGACAGATTGTGAGCCATGAAGTTTGTCGTGTTTATTGTGTTTGTGATATTTGTCTTGTCGGTATATCAATGAATTGGGGCTTCGGTATATCAATGAATTGGGGCTATCGAAAATCAATTCAGAATTTTTGTTCAACATATAATCTATTTAAGTTGTGTTATAGACGAAAATGGGACACGTTGCAGCGCAGATACAAGCGCGGGTATCCGAATGGGCTTTGTCACCAGATCATCCATCCCCGCACCCAGATAGGCTTCACGCTGTTGGTCCATCGCATCAGCGGTCAACGCAATGATGGTCGGTTGCTCCTCTGGCGGCCACTGTGCGCGGATTCGCTTGGTTGCGGTCACACCATCCATCTCTGGCATGTGAACATCCATCAAAATAACATCATACGGTTGACGCATCAGCGCGTTGATTGCCTCCAACCCATTGGCGGCAACATCGGCTGTATAGCCACATTTTTTGAGGACGCCCAAGGCCACTTTTTGATTGATGACGTTATCTTCGGTCAATAAGATGCGAAGCGGTTTTTCTTTTGCCATATTTTTGTCAAAGAGCTTTTTGTTGGCGGATGCACGTTTGGCTGGTTTGGCCTTGGGCAACTCGACCTGTTGGGCAATAATGGTAAAGTGGAAGGTGGAACCGACATTCGGTGTACTGTCAACCCAGATATCGCCACCCATCAGCTCGCACAGTTGTTTACTAATCGCCAATCCCAGCCCCGTCCCGCCATATTTGCGCGTCGTTGAAGCATCGACTTGGCTGAACGATTGAAAGAGCCGATTGATGCGGTCTTTGGGGATACCAATGCCTGTGTCTTTGATTGAAAATTGTATTTTGAGGTCATCAGGACTGCTTGCATTGCTTTTATTGTCGATAGAAGACGCTTTGACCCTGACCGTGATACGCCCCTCATCGGTGAATTTGACGGCATTGACCACCAAGTTGGTCAGAATCTGACGCACCCGCGTCACATCTTGAATCAACCCAGCAGGAACGCTTTTGTCTATGGTATAGTCGAGCGACAGCCCCTTGGCGAGGGCATGAGGACGCACCAAATCAAAAGCCTGTTCAATACAGGTTTTGACGGTAAAGGGTACTTTTTCCAACTCCATCTGATTGGCTTCGATTTTGGAAAAGTCGAGGATATCGTTGATGATGGTCAATAGTGTATCACCACTGGCACGCAGTGTGTCCAGAATATCTCGCTGTTTTTCATTGAGTGACGTATCGCTCATGAGTGTTGCCATACCCAGTACACCATTCATGGGGGTGCGTAATTCATGCGTCATCTGCGACAGGAACGTGCTTTTGGCTTGGCTCGCCACCTCCGCTACATCTTTGGCTTTGGCTAATTCTGCGGCGCGCTGTTGAACCTGATCAAACAGCAGGTGATTCTCAACAGCCGCCGCGACATGTTGAGAAACGGCAAGAATCGACCGCTTTTCATACTCATCGCAAAGATGGGGAACGTCTGACTCTAGCAACAGAATGCCTAGTTGATGTGAGCCTGACCAGAGCGGGACCACCATAATGGCGGCAATCCCCATCTGCAAGAAGTACTCCCCAAGAGGCCGGCCAAGGAGATCATCCGTTTGCGTATCTTCGACAAAAAGCGGCTCTTTTGTGAGCAAAAATCGTAAAGTCTTGAAGGTCTCACGTTCAAAGCGACGCCCAACCGGGGATGGCTTGGGTCCTTGACCACTATACCAATTGGCGGCGTGATAGATCGCAACCATTTTCCCGTTGTCGTCATAGTCAATCAGGCTCAGAATCACGCGATTAATGACAGGAATCGTTAGATTTTGCCCCACGACAGCCATTAGCTCCTGTAAGCCTTCGCTGCGGTTAATCTGCAAACTAATATCATAGAGCCGCTCCGTCTCATCCAAAAGCTCTTGTGTCTGTTGATATTGTTTTGCCAGCGCAGCTTCGGCTTCTTTGCGCTCGGTGATGTCCAGCACAATGCCTTGGTAATGTGTAATTTTGCCCTCGGCATTGCGTTCAATCACTGTACGATCATCAGTCCACCGCACCTGCCCATCCTTGGTCAGTAGACGATACTCTTGGGTAAATTCGGTGACACCACTAGCAGAATATTTCATGATCTCATGCGCGGTGCGCTTAAAATCATCCGGGTGAATCATGTCCGCATAACGCACGTTGCCGGACAATAACTCTTCGGGGGTATAGCCAAAACGGCGAATGTTGTCCGATACATACTCAACAGGCCAGTCCATGCCTGACCGCCAGCGGAAGAGTACGGCAGGGCTGCTCTCAGCGACAGCACTCGTTTTGCGTAGTCGATCTTCAACATGCTTGAGATCAATGGAAACAGCAATATTGTTGGCAACGGACTCCATCGCTTCTAAAACGAACGTATCTAACGTACGACGCGCAAAGAGTGCCATCACACCAAACACTCGATCACCAACAATCAAAGGGTAGCCTGCAAAAGCGACCATCCCCTCACGTTTTGCCCACGCTTTATCCCCCACGCGCGCATCACGCTGGACATCATTGGTCAAGTGGGGTTGCTGTTCTTTGGCAATCATCCCAATTTTAAATTGGCCGACAGGGATACGGCTATGCGCACCATCAAGATGGGTGTACATGCCTGCACTCGCCTGTAATTCGAGTAGTTGCAACGGTTCGTTGAGTGTCCATATACGGGCAAACGCAGCATCAAGATGGTCAACCATCGCCTGAACACAGCCATGCAGCATTTGTGGTAACGATTGAACCGTTTCTTTTCGCAGTACCTTGCTGATCGCGGTCATGAAGCGGTTGATATGGCGTTGCTGTCGGATATAGGTCGTCAGTTCAGAAGCGGTTTCATGGAGAGACTCAATCTCCCAACCCTGTAGCTCTTTCTGTGCCATGATCGCCAAATCTTTGAGTGATTCCTGCTGCTCTTTTGAAAATGTACGTGGTTGATAGTCGAGAATACAGAGACTGCCTACTTTGGTTCCGTCCAGCGTGGCAACGGGGTAGCCTGCATAAAAGACAACATGAGGCTCACCTGTCACCACTGGATTGTTGGCAAAGCGCGCGTCCAGATGCATATCGGGGATGACAAAAACTTCGTCTTGCTCAATCGTGTGCTGACAGAATGAAATTGCACGCGGTGTCTCGGTCATGGGAACGCCTTGGCAAGACTTAAACCATTGACGTTCTGCATCAATCAGAGTAAGTAGGGCAATCGGTGCATCAAATAACTGGGTGGCAAGGCGTGTGATCCGATCAAAGCGTTGCTCTGGCGGTGTGTCTAAAATTTTTAAATTTTGGATCGCTAAAAGTCGTTTTAATTCATTCTCTGGACTTGGTGTCACTAACATAGGCTCTTTCTCTATTCAATACCAAATAGGACTTACGCGGTTAGGTACACTGAAAAACTTAGTTGACAGAACACCCATACGTAAATTCTATTAAAGTGATGGCGATTTTAAAATCTTGTGATGATTGGTTTGTTGATAAATCAGCTAGAGTAAGTCTATTTATTTCAACGGAAAATGATGTTTTTGTGTTCCATCCTTCGT